>JAISRB010000066.1 GCA_031273825.1 Clostridiales bacterium | reverse complement strand
TAACGCAAACATATTGTCACACACATACAACGCAAATATTGCGGTTAGCAACAGCACAAACGCCGCTATCAAAATAACCGGCTTGCCGCCTTTGTTTGTTTTGTTTTTTGTCATGATCTGTTTGCTCCTTATATTTTATCTTTTTGTTTTTGTATATAAAAAACGCCTCCGCGCCTTTAGCGTAAACTTGCGCTAAAGGCGAAAGGCATCGGTTTTCGGAAATAAATTTTAAGCCCGTTATACCGTTTTTTTTTGACTTATCGGCATTATAATCCGAGCCGATTTTTATGAATTTTTCGTTTTTTACGAGGCTATAGCCCGAGTCGGTTTTTGGGTTTTTACCATAATTTTCCATGGCAAATAATACCCCCCCCCCGATGTTATACACATTGCTATACTTTGTGTCATAGACAAGGGCGCGATATCCGAGACATATGCCGCAAACGGATGCGGTTTTTGCCGCTCCGTTTGCTAAAATTTCGTATATAAGGGTCGGGATTTTGTTTCCTTTCATAAGCTTATTATACACCTAACGAAAGCCTTTGTCAATAGAAATTGTTTTTTATACATTTTTTATACGCCGCGAACGGCAAGGCCAAAAAGCTATTCGTTTTCTTTGATTTTCTTTTGCAAGACGTCTCTGTTGATTTCATATTTAAATATCGAGACGGCGGCGAGAACGATTATGATTATCGACAGGCCGACGAACATCGCGCGGATTACCTCGTTGGTGACTTCAAGCTGTTGAAACAGCTCGTCGGGCGATTGGTTTTCGGGCGGGTTTTGATATTGCGCAAGCGACAAAATCGGTCCTATGAGCATTGTCGCCAGACCTATTCCGAGCTTTTGGGCAAAGGTGACTATTCCGTAATACGCGCCCTCGTCCATATCGCCTTTTTTCATACTAAAGTTGATGGCGTCGGGCATCATGCTGAACGGCATGAGCTGTATGCCGCCGACTCCTATGCCGAGCAGAACTATAAAGATATATCCGAAGGCCGGCATAGCCGCCATAGACCTTGCGATATCCTTGAATATCAAGTCGTTGAGCGTATCGAGCTGAGGCACAAAAAACAGACCTATAAGGCTTATGACCGACAGAGCGCAGCTGATGAGAAAGGCCTCGCGCTTGCCGAGCTTTTTGGCGATATAAGTCCAGAGCGGCGTGCTAAAAATCGCGACGAGGAGAACCCCGCCCGCAAGCACGACAAATAATTCGGGCGCTCTGAGCCAATATGTAGTGTAATATTGCAACAGCGTCTGCAAAAGCCCGATGACGGTAAAGGCGCAAAGATAGGCTATCGCGACCTGACGGAACGGACGGGATTTCCATGATTCTATGACGTATTTTTTGAAGTCAAAGCGCGGTCTTACCGCGGGCTTGATAAAGGTTCTGCGCTCAAAGGTTCCCCAAAAGCACAGGAGCGCGGCGGCGGCTATGAATATTCCGAACACAAGCCCCACATAGATGAGGTTGCCGCCCGTCTCGTATATCGCGCCCGAGCCGAGAATAGTGTCGGCGACAAATATCGCGGCAAGCGTTGCAACGGCCGACAAAATCATTCTGAAGCTCGTCAGACTCGTGCGCTCGTCGTAGTCGTCGGTCATTTCCATAATTACCGAGCCGTAAGGCACGTTGACAAGCGTCAACAGCACTATGACGCACAAATATATGAGCAAAATGACGGCGACCTTGACGATTTCGGGCGTGGCCGGCGTCATGACCGACGGAAACATCCAAAGCAAAAAGAACGCCGCGCCGAGAGGAACGGCATAAAACAGCATATATCTGCGCCTTCTGCCGAATTTCCCTCCCGAATTGTCGCTCAAATAGCCTATGATAGGGTCGGTGAACGCGTCGACGATAATCCCCGTAAAGACGATGACCGACGCCCATACCGCGTCAATCTTGAGAAAATCGGTAAGCGTTATCATCAGATAGACGCTTATGACGGTGTTTGTCACGCCGAACGACATTTCGCCCATGCCGTAGCAGAGCTTTGAAAAAAAGGTAATTTTTCCGTTTCTTATCTTTTCCATAAAAAAATCCATCTCCGGTATAAAGTTTTGATAGTATCGGTATGTATAAGTAATAAAAAAATTAACGGCGCAAATAAAAAAAGCTCTTTGCACCGTTGCCTTGATAAATGATATCACACCGCGCCGCATTAAGTCAAGTAATTGCGGACAAATATTCGGCAAATATTCGCGGTAAACGCATAAAAATTTCTTTTTGCGCAGCTGCTCCGTTATTTTACTCGGGCTTGCCTAAAACCGCGCTAATCGGCAAACAGCTCCCTTATTCTGTCGTCTTGACCGGTGAGATACAAAAAGCCTATGACGGCCTCTAAGGCCGTCGCCATGTGATATTCGCCGACGGCGGCGTTTTTTGCGACGTTTTTTGACTTGCTGTTGCGCGCGCGCATAAAAACCGCGCGCTCGTCGTCGGTCAGCTTGTCTGCAAGCGACGCGGATTTTTCGGCTTGCGCCCGCGCGTTGACGGCGACGGACGTCAGGCGGTGAAGCTCCCCCGCCTTAAAATCGGAGCTTGAGGCAAGGCGGGTTCTGACGCCGAGCGTCTGCACCGCGTCGCCTATAAAGGCCAAAACCAGCGCGTTCATCGACGACGCTTGCTTTGGACTCATCGGGCTTTGACATTTGGGAAAGTCTGCCGAAATCAATTTGTTTTCTCCGAAACGCCGTTTTTTTATCGCAAATTTCAAACGATAGCCGCGCCGCGTCGCCGCGTTCGGCCTCAAAATTTACCGCCGTTTTTTTATTTTGTATTTCACGCCCCCGCGGTTTACAAACCGTTCAAACTATGATATAATTATAATAACATATTTTTTAAGCGTTGACAACAATAATGCGGCGGCAAATAACGCATTTTTTTTTGACGGCGCGATAATATCATGAGCGTCAAAGCCGGCCGCCGCCGCGCTTAGACACGGTATCCGTTACCAAAAAACCGACAAAGGGGCGCAAACGACACTATGAGCTTAGCCGACAAGATATTCAAACAAAACTGCCGTGAAATTATAGACTACGGCTTTAGCGACAAGGGGCTTCCCGTCAGGACGAGGTGGACGGACGGAGAGACGGCGCATACCCTAAAAAAATTTTGCATAGTCAACAGATATGATTTGGCGGAGGAATTCCCGATAATCACCCTCAGAAAGACGGCCTTTAAGGCCTCCGTCGACGAACTGCTCTGGATTTGGCAAAAAAAATCAAACGTAACCGCCGAGCTTAACAGCAAAATCTGGGACGCGTGGACAGACGCAAGCGGAACTATCGGCAAGGCCTACGGCTATCAGCTCGCCGTCAAATACGACTTTCCGGAGGGGCGTTTTGACCAGGTCGACAAGATTTTATTTGACCTCAAAAACAACCCCTTTAGCCGCCGCATAATGTCGTCTATGTATAACTTTGCCGACCTAAAGGACATGAATCTTTATCCCTGCGCCTATAGCCTTACCTTAAACGTCGTCGGAGATAAGCTCAACGCCATACTAAACCAACGCTCGCAGGACATGCTCGTCGCCAACAACTGGAACGTCTGCCAATACGCGGTATTGACGCATATGTTCGCGCAG
The DNA here is from genome assembly GCA_031273825.1 of Clostridiales bacterium. Lineage (GTDB taxonomy): Bacteria > Bacillota > Clostridia > Christensenellales > JAISNN01 > JAISNN01. The sequence continues at coordinate 22,067 of JAISRB010000066.1, read as the reverse complement.
GTCTCGGGTCTGAGGGTCGGAGAGCTTGTGCACGTCATAGCCGACGCGCATATATATGACCGCCACCTTCCGCTCGTCGAAAGGATTTTGAGCAATCCCGAATACCCCGCCCCGCGCTTTGTAATCGACAAGTCAATCGACGACTTTTATAAATTCGGCGTCGACAGCTTTTCTCTTGACGGTTACAACTATACTCCGCTCGGAGAAAAAATCGAAGTAGCCGTATAATAACATATGGCGGAATCACGCGCCGCCCGTTAAATTTATCTCAAAAAAATATCGACAACAAAGAGGGCTTACTATGATTTTGATAGCCGCCGCCGACAAAAACCACGCTATAGGAAAGGACAACAAGCTGTTGTACGACATTCCCGACGACATGGCTTTTTTTCGTCAAAAGACGCTCGGCAAGGTCGTCGTCATGGGACGTGAAACTCTCCTTTCCTTCAAAAATGCACAACCGCTGAAGGACAGAAAAAACATAGTTCTATCACGCGATAAAAACTTAAAAATCGACGGCGCGGCCGTCTGCCACGATTTGCCCTCGCTTTTCAGAGAAATAGCCGGCTATCCTATAGACGGCGTGTTTGTCATAGGCGGCGAAAGCGTCTATCTGCAGCTCGCGCCCTTTTGCTCGGCGGCGTATATCACCGAAATCGACGCCATAGCGGCCGCCCCCGACAAATATTTGAAGGGCGTCTATGAAAACCCCCATTTTTATCTGCATAGCGCGTCGGAAACAAAGGAATACAACGGAATAAAATACCGCTTTTGCGAATATATCAACTCCGCCGTTGTCGATTTTTGTGAATAAGAAATTTTGGTCTTGACTATATGTCCGCTCTATTCCTCCGCGTATCCCCACTCTACCCCGCAGTTAGGATTCAAACAATTCGGGCGGCCGAGGCGTCCGCCCCTACAACTGTTATGCGCCTAACGCACACTATCTGCTAACTACAGCCACTGATCACTGACCACTAATCACTGCCCCTGTCCACTAATCACTGACCGCTGTTTCACCGCCCCCTAATCTCTACTCAACACCTTTTTCAAAAACTCTCCCGTGTAGCTTGCGTTTGCCTCGGCAATCTGCTCGGGTGTTCCCGCCGCGACCAAAAAGCCGCCCGCGTCGCCGCCTTCCGGGCCTAAGTCGATTATATAATCGCAGGATTTTATCACGTCGAGATTGTGTTCTATGATTATGACGGTATTGCCGCCTTTTTTTAGGCGTTTTAGTATGGTCAAAAGCTTGTCGACGTCGGCGGTGTGCAGACCCGTCGTCGGCTCGTCCAAAATATAGACGGTTTTGCCCGTGCCGCGCTTTGACAGCTCGGCGGCAAGCTTGACTCTCTGGGCTTCGCCGCCGCTGAGCGTCGTCGCGGGCTGGCCGAGCTTGACATAGCCCAACCCCACGTCGTAGAGCGTCTTGATTTTGCCGTATATCGACGGCTGATTTTCAAAAAAGGCGCAGGCCTCGTCTATCGGCATTTCCAAAACGTCATAGATATTTTTGCCCTTATATTTGACCTCTAAGGTCTCTCTGTTATAGCGTTTTTCGCGGCATACCTCGCACGGAACGTAGATGTCGGGCAAAAAGTGCATTTCAATTTTTATTACGCCGTCGCCGCAACAGTTTTCACAGCGTCCGCCCGCGACGTTGAAGCTAAAGCGGCCGTCCTTGAAGCCTCTGACCTTAGCGTCGGGCGTAGCGGCAAACAGCTTGCGGATATTGGTAAACACTCCCGTATATGTCGCGGGATTGCTGCGCGGCGTGCGCCCTATGGGGCTTTGGTCGATGTCTATCACCTTGTCGAGCAGCTCCGCGCCGCGTATTTCGTCAAACCTGCCGAGCGACTGACGCGCGTTGTTGAGGTTGTTTGCAAGGTAAGGATAGAGTATTTCATTGATTAGACTACTCTTGCCGCTGCCCGAAACGCCGGTTATGCAGGTCATAAGCCCGAGCGGAATTTTTACATCGAGATTCTTTAGGTTGTTTTGCTTTGCGCCTATTATCTCAAGATACCGGCCGTCGGCCTTTGTCCTCTCCTTGTCAAATTCTATCTTTTTTGCGCCCGACAGATACTGACCCGTGACCGACTCGGCGCAAGCCTCTATGTCGCCGATTGTGCCCGAGGCGACAAGCCTGCCGCCGTTTACGCCCGCGCCCGGCCCTATGTCGACGATATAGTCCGCCGCTCTCATGGTGTCCTCGTCGTGCTCGACGACGACGAGCGTGTTGCCGAGGTCGCGGAGCCGCTTTAGCGCGGCAAGAAGCTTGTCGTTGTCGCGCTGATGCAGACCTATGCTCGGCTCGTCTAAGATATAGAGCACGCCCATAAGCCCGCTGCCTATCTGCGTGGCGAGTCTGATTCTCTGCGCCTCGCCGCCGCTGAGCGTTCCCGCGCTTCTGGCAAGCGTCAGATAGTTTAGCCCGACGTTGCGCAAAAAATTGAGCCGCGACAATATCTCTTTCATTATCTGCTCGGATATGAGCTTTTGGGTTTCGGTGAAGTCTATATTCGCCATAAACTCATAAAGCCCGTCTATCGAAAGCGTCGTTATGTCGCGGATATCGCGTCCGCCGACGGTGACGGCGAGGGCTTCTTTTTTGAGCCTCTTGCCGCCGCAAACGCGGCAGGGCGTGCTTATCATGAGCGACTCTATCTCGCGCTTTACATAGTCTGAGGTCGTCTCTCTGTAGCGTCTCAAAAGGTTGTTGATAACGCCTTCGAAGTCTGCCATATATTTTCCCGAAAAGGAATTTGTAGAATATCTCACCTCAAATTTTTCGCCCTTGTTGCCGTATAACAGCATGTTTTGAACGTCCTTGCTCAAATCCTTAAAGGGCGTATTGACGGAAAACCCGTATTTATCGGCAAGCGCGTTAAACACGGCCTGCGCGATTTTGCCGCCGTCCATATTCCACCCCGAAACCTCGACGGCTCCGTCTGCGACGGAACGCTCGGGCTTGACGATTTTTGACAAATCTATCTCGTTTGTAAAGCCTAAGCCCGTGCATTCGGGACACGCCCCGAAGGGGCTGTTAAAGCTAAAAAGGCGCGGCTCTAACTCTTCTATTCCCACGCCGCAATCGGGGCAAGAATAGCGCGAGCTATAGAGCGTCTCGACGCCGTCCGCGTCGACGGCGACAAGCCCGTCAGACAGCTTGAGCGCGGTTTCGACGCTGTCGGAGACACGCCTATTCATATCGTCCTTTACGACAAGCCTGTCTATGACGACGCTTATGCTGTGCCTGACGTTTTTGTCTATGGCTACAGGCTCGTCAAGGTCGTATATTATGCCGTCTATTTTGACTCTGATATAGCCGCTTTTTTTCATGCTTTCGAGCAGCTTATTATATTCGCCCTTTCGTCCTCTGACGACCGGCGACATGATTATCAGCTTTGTGCCTACGGGGTTTTTTAGTATGCCGTCGCATATCTCGTCGACGGTCTGCTTTGATATTTCCTTGCCGCAGACGTGGCAGTGCGGCTTGCCGACGCGCGCGTACAAAAGGCGCAGATAGTCATAAATTTCCGTAACCGTGCCGACGGTCGAGCGCGGATTGTGCGACGTCGTGCGCTGGTCTATCGAGATAGCGGGAGACAAGCCCTCGATAAATTCTACGTCGGGCTTTTTCATCTGCCCCAAAAACTGACGCGCGTAGGACGAGAGGCTTTCAACATAACGCCTCTGCCCCTCGGCGAATATCGTGTCAAATGCAAGCGACGACTTTCCCGAGCCGCTTATGCCGGTAAAAACCACGAGCTTATCCCGCGGAATTTTTATGTCTATATTTTTTAAGTTGTGCTCCTTTGCTCCCTTTACATAGATGTATTCTTTCATAATCCTTTTTTTCCTTTGCCTCCGTTCCGCCTTGTATCCGCGCCGTTCTTTTTGCCGGCGGGCTTTGTCTCACGGTTTGTTTCGCCGTCGTCTTTTAGGTCAATGCCGTCGTTCAACAGCTTTTTTAGCAGGCTCAGCTCCTCTCTCAATTTGATTGCCGATTCAAAATCGAGAACCGCCGCCGCCGCCTTCATCAGACCCTTTATCTTTTCGATTTCCTTGACTATGTCGCCGCGGCTTTCCGTCTCGCGGATTTTGGTCGTGATTTCTATCGTGTTTTTTATGTCCTTTACTATGGTTCGCGGCGTTATGCCGTGAGCCGCGTTATATTGACTCTGAATGCGCCTGCGCCGCTCTGTCTCCTTGATGGCTCTGTCCATGCTGCCCGTCATTTCGTCGGCGTACATTATGACCTTTGCCTCGCTGTTGCGGGCGGCGCGGCCAACCGTCTGAATGAGCGACGTATCGCTTCTCAAAAAGCCCTCCTTGTCCGCGTCGAGTATGGCAACGAGCATGACCTCGGGCAGGTCAAGCCCCTCTCTCAAAAGGTTGATTCCGACGAGAACGTCAAAATCGCCGCGCCTAAGCCCCGTGATGATTTCTATTCTCTCGAGGGTTTCGATATCGGAATGCATATATTTGACCCTTATGCCGTTTTCGCCGAGAAAGGTCGTCAGGCTTTCCGCCATTTTTTTTGTCAGCGTCGTGACAAGCGTTCTGCCGCCCTTTAGCGTCGTATTGTTTATCTCCGATATCAGGTCGTCTATCTGACCCTTTATCGGTCTGACGAATATTTCGGGGTCGATCAGCCCCGTCGGGCGTATTACCTGCTCGGCCACGTTGTCGGCAAGCTTTGTCTCATACTCCGCGGGCGTCGCCGAAACGCAGATAATCCGGCGCGTGCGCCTATCGAATTCGTCAAAGCATAGCGGACGGTTGTCGTATGCCGAGGGAAGCCTGAAACCGAAGTTTATGAGATTGGTTTTTCTCGCGCGGTCGCCGGCGTACATTCCCCTTATCTGCGGAATAGTCATGTGGCTCTCATCGATAAAGGTTATATAGTCGTCGGGAAAAAAGTCAAGCAGCGTATAGGGCGGCGTGCCCGGCTCGCGCCCGTCAAAAAAACGCGAATAGTTTTCTATGCCGCTGCAATAGCCTATCTCTCTTATCATTTCGAGGTCATAGTTTACGCGCTCCGATATTCTCTGAGCCTCGATGAGCTTGCCGCCTTGCTTAAAATATTCGACGCGCTCCGCCGTCTCTTTGAGTATGGCCTTTAGCGCGCTCTCGCGCCTCTCGGCGTTTGCGATATAGTGACTCGCGGGGAATACCGTGACGCTTTTTAGCTTGTTTACCGGTCTGCCCGTCACAAGGTTGATTTCGGTAATTCTCTCGACGGTATCGCCGAAAAATTCGACGCGCACGGCCATTTCGCTGTAGTTTGACGGAAATATCTCGACGACGTCGCCCCTAACCCTAAAGGTAGACCTGACAAAATCTATGTCGCTGCGCTTATATTGAATGTCGATAAGCCCGTCAAGTAGCGCGTCGCGGTCGAGCGTGTCGCCCTCTCTCACCGAAACCGTACTGCGGTAATATTCGTCGGGCGCGCCCAGCCCGTATATACAGGAGACCGACGACACGACGATAGTGTCGCGCCGCTCGCAAAGCGAGCTTGTCGCGCTGTGGCGGAGCTTGTCTATCTCGTCGTTTATGGCAAGGTCTTTTTCTATATACGTGTCGGTTCTCGGAATATACGCCTCGGGCTGATAATAATCGTAGTAGCTGACAAAAAATTCAACTCTGTTTTTGGGGAAAAATTCTCTGAATTCGTTGCAAAGCTGCGCCGCAAGCGTCTTGTTGTGCGCGATGACGAGAGCCGGCCGCTGAGTCCGCTCGATGACGTTGGCCATGGTAAACGTCTTGCCGCTGCCCGTCACGCCGAGCAGTACCTGCGTTCTGAATCCGTCGAGTATTCCCTCGCTCAATTTGTCTATGGCCCGCGGCTGATCGCCCGTCGGTTTGTAGGGCGCAACCAACTCAAATTTATAATCCGGCATATATAAATTATACCACATTACGGCGGTATTAAGCAAATAAAAAATAAAGGGAGCTTGGCGTTTCTACTTTATTACCCAATAGCCGCCCCTGTCGCCGCCCCTGCGGTCAATGACGCCGGCTTCCTTTAGCTGTCTGATATTTTTTTCAATGGCTCTTGAAGTCAATCCGATTGTCTTGGCTAACGCGTCGCTCGTTATAGAATTATCTGCAGAAATAAGCTCTATTATTTTTAGTTGCGTTCTTGTAAGCCCGACATACTTCTCCGGACTTTCTCCGAACTTTTTCCGAATTTTCTCCGAACTTTCTCCGAACTTTCTCCGAACTTTCTCCGTCGCTTTTTTCCGTATCGCTCCGCCCGTTCAAAACGGCAAGAGCGTGCTCGTTATACATAAACCGCGCCGTAATAAAGGTATCGTCAATTATAAAATCCTCCGGTTTGTAATATTGCATAATACGATGCATACCCGAACCGAGCTGTTCGCTAAGCTCCATGTTCGAGAATATCCGCATAATCTCCCGGTTGCGCGGCAGTGATTTCCCCTTAAAAAAGGCTTCCCTCGTCAACCCTAACGGTAAACCGCCCGACGAGGTAATCTCCACGCGGTCGGAATAAAACTCAACGACGGGAAATGCCCCTCTGATAAAATCGTTGTGTATGATAGAATTCAAAACCGCCTCCCTTAGGGCAATCGGCTCGACAAGCCGCGTTTCAACGCGGCTCGGGTATGTAATCTCCACGGCGGTCTGGTTGTAGATATTGAGCGCGTCTAACATCGTATATGCCGCCTTGATAAGCGAGCAATAACCGCACTCGGTCTTTCTGACTATAGTAACCTTATCTTTTCCGGCATACTGCACCATTTTAATCGATATGCCGTTTTCGTCGGCCATAAGATACGCAACATAGTTAAACTTTCCGTCCTCGGTATAAAAGTCGAGATTTTGGAGCAAACGCTCGCCGTCTGCGGTATAGCCCTTCTCCTCGTAATAAATCTTTAATTGCCGAAAGGTCAGATTTTGACGCGGCGATACTACATTGTGAAGAGTATGCAAAGAACGCCGCGCATAAAGGCCGTCTATCATGGCTTGCGTCATCGGCGACGCTTGCGTACCCACGCGCAAAAAACAGCCTTTTGAGGACATACCGTATTTAGTTATGAAGTAAGGCTTCTCGGAGCCGCCCGCGATTTTTGCAACCAAGTATACCTTGTCGTTTTCGTCCTTCTTGGGTGTTACTGTAAACAGCCCCATTGCCGACGGAGTAATGTTATTCTTTACTCTGTCAATAAATTTCCGCGCCTCCGCGTCATAATTATCAAGTCCGCAAACCGTGCCGTCGTCGTCAAAGCCGATATATAACTCACTTCCCGAAGCATTCAAAAAAGCCGTGACAGCTTTTTCCAAATCATCGGGAAGCTCGCGTTTATATTCTCTGTTGTCCGTTTCGATTAATGCCATAACGCTCCTTTTTTTTGCGGTCGCTCACATTTGCAAACCGTCGATATAGTATGACAAATCGGGTAATTAACGGTTTGTAGGGCGCAACCAACTCAAATTTATAATCCGGCATATATAAATTATACCACATTACGGCGGTATTAAGCAAATAAAAAATAAAGGGGGCTTGGCGTATTTTTAGACGGTTGTCCTCAAAAATTCGGCGTTTCTTAGTTTTTACGCTTTACGTTTTTTTTAATTTATGATATAATAGCCTTATGATGAATATTTTGAAAAAATTGAAAAACCGCAAAAAAAAGTCCTACAAAGACAGAATTTGGGAGCTTGACTTTATACGCGGGCTTTGCATCATTCTTATGATGCTGTTTCACATGGGCGTGGCGTTGGTTTTGTTCGGGGAAATCTGGTATTATTTTGCCGACGACTCGTCTTTTCTCATCGGGTTGGCTAAGCTTGCCGATTCTATCGTATTCTCAGAGCTTGTCGACGTCGATCTTCGCGAATTTGTCGTTCCGCCGTTTTTTATCATTGCGGGACTATCCGCGGCTTTTTCAAAAAACATCTACAAGAGCTTTATAAAAACGACGCTGTTCGCCCTCGTCATCTCGGCCGTCACCTATGCCGCGGCGATTGTCGCGGGCGACGATTTTCTCTTTATCTCTCACGGCGTCTTTCATATCTTTGCCGCTTGTTATCTCGTATATATGCTCTTTTGCCTTGCTGTCAGAGATAAATATGTGCGCTCGGGGCTATTTTTGTCGCTGGCAATCTTTGGCTTTGTCGTTTTGAATATGACCAACAGAGGCCTTATCAACTGGCCGCCGACGCTCTTTTGGTCGCTTATCTTTCAAAACGCCGGATACGGCGGATTTTGGATATCCGCGCTTGATTCCTATACCCTCCTTCCTTGGATAAGCTGGTTTTTTATCGGCGCGGCGGTTTCGCCTTATCTCTACGGCAACAAAAAAAGCCTGCTGCCTAAGCTGAATAGAAAATGGCATCTGCCCGTCAGCTTTATAGGCCGCTATCCCATTCAGTTTTATGCGGGTCATATGGTCGTCGTAATACTCCTTTTGATAATATTGACCTTTGTTTTCTTAGGGCCGGAATGGCTCACGGCGCTTGGTTAGGGCTTACGCCTTTGCGCAAGCCGTCTTGTCTATTAGAGTCAAAGCCTTAATTAAGGGCGACCGAAAACCGCGGTTTTTGGCCGCCCTCCCATAAGCCGTGGCTTGCCTTCGCAAGCCACGGCTTAAGATATTGTTTTTGCTATGTTGTCCGACAGATAGTCGGCCATGCTTATTATGTTTCCGTAAGCCGAGTCAAACGACGACAGCTCGCCGTCAAATTCGCCGTCAAACCTACGCCTTATCTGAAGAGCCGTATCGTCGACGTTCTTAGTCAAAAATTCCGACAAAACCTCAAATTCATATCCCTCGCCGAGGCTCAAATAATATTCTGTAAGCTGTCTGTTGTTGTCCTGCAGAGCGACGAGCGTGCCGTCATAGAGCCGCGTGTTTTCATAGGTATAAGACCGCGCAAGCTCGATTATCAACAGCGACTGGTCATAATAAAGCCGCCTGATTTTTTGCCCTACGGTTTCGTCATAATATACGCCGAAGGCCGCGCCTATCAGGTCGGACTGCTTCTTTAATTTTTCTATGACCTCGGTTCGCCCCTTCACTCCGCTTATGATAAAGACAAGCATTTCCCTTATCCAAAAGACGTATTGCCCGAATACGCCCTGCATTTCGCAATAAAGCTCTATCATGCGCCGTTCCGCGTCGTTATCGTCGGCGGCGACGCTCTTTAGCCCGCCGGCATTCCGGTTGAGGTTATTCTTTTTTATCACGCCTTTTTGCCGTCCCGTTTGTTTTTTTGCTATGCTATCATGGTATGCCCGCCGTCAAAATCGGGTGAGAGAACGCACAAAAAAATATACGGGCGACCGCTCGGACCGCCCGTATATGACGCGCAAATTATTGTTAATATCAGGCCAAATCTTGCAACGCGTCGTAGCCCTCCTCGCCCGTGCGGACGCGGATTACGTTTTCTACGTCGTAGACAAATATCTTGCCGTCGCCGATGTTGCCGGTATACAAGGCTTTTTTTGCCGTGTCTACCACCGTCTTGACCGGCACCTTGCAGACGATTATCTCTACCTGAATCTTAGGGAGCAGCGTTATTTCAACGTCCGCGCCGCGGTATTTCTCGGTTTGACCCTTTTGCGCTCCGCAACCCAAAACCTTGGTTATGGTCATACCGTTGACGCCTATTTTGTTCATGGCCTCCTTGAGGGCTTCAAACCTGGTCTCCTTGCAGATTATCTCCACCTTTGAAATCTTGACGTCGGAGGCGACGGTCTTGGCCGATTTGACCTGAACGGGAACCGCGTCGTCAACCGACACTAAGCCGTCTACGTCCACCTCTATGCCGTCGTAGAGATCCTCAAAGGTAGTTGAAAATCCGGCATACGCGCTGACAAGCCCGTGCTCGGTAATGTCGAGACCCTTGATTTCCTCCTCCTTAGAGACGCGCAGACCGCCGAATTTTTTGATTAAATAAAACACGAGGGTCATAGTCGCCGCCGTCCACGCCGCTATAGCCAAAACGCCGAGGATCTGCCAACCTAACTGAGTAAAACCGCCGCCGTAAAACAAGCCGCCCTCCGTGGCGAATAGGCCTACCGCGACCGTTCCGAATATACCGTTTACGCCGTGAACCGCGACCGCGCCGACGGGGTCGTCAATGTGCAGCTTGAGGTCGAGAAACTCGACGGCCGCGACGACGATGACGCCGGCGATGAGTCCGATTACCGTCGCGCCGAGAGCGTCGACGGCAAGACAGCCCGCCGTTATTGCGACCAAGCCCGCGAGCGCGCCGTTTAAAGACATCGACACGTCGGGTTTTTTGTTCTTTATCCACGTATACATCATGGCGGTGATAGCCGCCATCGCGGGAGCTATCGTCGTATTGACGAATATCCGCGCAAGCTGCGAAATATCCGTTGCCGCCGCGCCGTTAAAGCCGTACCAGCCGAACCAGAGAATGAATACGCCGAGAGCGGCTATCGCGAGGTTGTGTCCAGGTATGGCGACGGATTTTGTCGAGCCGTCCTTTTGCTTTCTATACTTTCCGAGACGCGGCCCTAAGAATATCGCGCCGATTAAGGCCGTTATGCCGCCGACCATGTGAATCGCGCTCGAACCGGCAAAGTCGATATAGCCGGCGACTGCCAGCCAGCCCTCCGGATTCCAAACCCAGCCGGCTTCTATCGGATAGATGACCGCGCTTATAATCAAGCTATAGAGGCAATAAGACGAAAATTTTGTTCTCTCCGCCATTGCTCCCGAGACGATTGTCGCCGCCGTCGCCGCAAAGACGAGGTTAAAAACAAAGCTCGACGCAATCGCGGGGTCGTTTATGTTGGTAAAGATATCGAGATTCGGCGCGCCGATGATACCGGCAAAATAGTCCGTACCCATCATCAAGCCAAAACCGAGAGTCATAAAGACTAACGTTCCGATACAAAAGTCCATGAGGTTTTTCATGATGATATTGCCGGCGTTTTTGACTCTCGTCAACCCCGACTCGACCATTGCAAAGCCGCATTGCATAAAAAACACCATTGCCGCGCCGATCAAAAACCAGATGGCAAACGCCGCACCCGACGCTTCATTAGCGGTTTCTACCGCCTCCTCAAGTAGTTTAGTAATTTCATCCATACACTTTATTCCTCCTAACCAAAATTATTTTTTTATAACGGGACGCGCGGAGTGTATGACGTTCCCCGCGTCGGGTTTTAAAATTAAAAAAAGGCGTGTCTCCCCCGTTTTTTAAGGAAACACGCCGTTGTGCCTTATATCAAATAAATATACTTTTCCGCGCTGACGCTCGGGAAAGCCGGCCTAAAATAAGACCTAAAACGCAAAAAAAGACGACGGAGCGAGCTTGCCGCATACCATTCATCTTTGAACATTAAAATGATAACATATTATTCGGAGGCTTGTCAACCGTTTGACGCGAAAAATAAAAAAAATTTTGTCGGGAAAGTTATCAAGTCAAGAGGAACGAAAAAAAAGAAGCTTTACGGTGAAAATTCCACAAAAAACGTCTCCAAAAATAAACACTTTCGCGCTTTTTTTCATATACTTATTTTTAGAAGGAGAATTTTTTTATTATGGATTTTAACGACCTGCCCTTTCTTGAAAACGTAAAGCAAATGGCCGCGGAATATAATTCGGTTCTAAAAAAATCGAAGGAAGCCGACGGCGGTTCGCGCGGCGCAAAGGACGCGGACGCGGCCGGCGGCGCAAGCCCGGGCTACAATAACCCGAACAATGCTTCAAACGGCTATAACCCTAACAATGCTCCGAACTACGGCAACCCGAACGGCAATAGCCCGTACAATAACGCCGCGGACTACGGCGGCACGGGCTATGACAACCGCGATTACCCTCCTGACGGAGACAATTCAAGCTACAATACACGCGGCGGCACGCGCTACAATAACCCCGGACGCGCTAACCTTTATGAAAAATACGGACGCGAATCGCCCTACGGCTTGTATATCGAGGAGCTGACCGACGACAAAACCGGCAAAAAAAAATACATAGGAGTAGACCCCGAATACTTCGGCTACTCCGACGACGAGCTTGCCGAATTCGAAAATCAATTCGGAGTCCCCTCTTTGCCCGACGGCTTTGAAAACCAATCCGACCTCCCCCGGCCCGGCGGCATCGGTGAGGAATACGAAGGCAAGCAAGGCGGACAAGACGGCGCGGACGGTTATCTCTATGAGCCGCAGGACTATTTTCCCGATTCAAATTACGGAATTCTGCAAAATAAAGAGACGAGACCGGCCGTTCCCGACCAATCGCCGCCAAGCCCCGGGGCAAGCCGCGAAAACTCTTTGACAAAAAACGACGGGAGGGGTTCTCCGAACAAGGAGGAGAGGTCGATTTATCCGTATTATATGCACTATTATCCGGGCGACGGAGGGGCAAAGCGCGGAGACAACGACTATAGGAATTTTGTGACATACGCAAACCAAGCGCGGAATATCTGCTTGCTATTGAACGATCAGCTTGCGCTTCTCGAATATATCGGCCGTTTTGTCACCGACAAAAAGCTTAGCGCGGAGCTTGAAGAGCTGATTGAAAGAAAGCGCGCCATTCTCGACAACATGATAAAAATCGGTCAAAAGTTTTCGTCCGCGCCGATAAACATAAAAAAAACCGCCGTCTCGCGCGGCGGTTATAAGGACGCTTACCGTATGCTGATAACGCTGCAACGCGACCTCGACCGCAGGCTTGTCGCGCTGACAAATTCGCGGTTTTCGTCTAACTATACGTCGTTGGCGTCAAACATCATCGCCGCCGACAGCCTTTGCAAAAGGCTTATGGAGCGGCTGAAGCCTTAGCCAAAAAATTTATTCGCGCCGCATTAAGGCGCGGCGCAAGCCTGCCCGGCGGACGGACGGGGGCGTGACCGGCTTATTTTTCGTCGTCGTCGTCCTCTTCGTCCTCGTCGTCCTCTCCGTCGTCGTCGCCAAGCTCGCCGAGGTCGACAAAATCGTCAAAGTCGTCCTCTATAGGCTTGTTTTCCTCGTCCTCAAATTCTTGCTCGTCCTCCCATTCCTCTTCCTCCTCGGCGATTTCGCTCAACGGGATAAGTATGTCCTCCTCCTCGGGAACGTCCTCGTCGAGGAAGGATCTCCAATTGTCGTCGATTTCCTCCTCTTTGACAAAAACGCTCTTTAGCTTATTGCTCTTGCAGACGGCGCACATCTCCTCGTCCTCCGATATAAAATTGACGCGGCAAACGGGACAAAGCTCCAAAAATTCGTCGTCCTCGTCCTCTAAAAGTCTCACGTCGCCTATATGGAGCTGCGCCTTGCAGACGAGGCAAAGATCCTCCTCCTCGGGAATATAGTTTAAGTCGCAGCGTTGACATTTTTTGTAACCCATAGTAATCTCCCAAGATTGCAAGCCGTTTGGTTTTGAGACCGTATCCGCAATCAAAAATAAGCCGTATTATAATATGAAGTTAGAAATAGAATATACAAAACCGTCAAAAAATGTTACGGTTTTTCCTTTCAGATTTCCGACGAAACTATTATAGTGAAAAGTCGGCGATATGTAAACTGTTTTTAGGCATATTTTTGCAATTTTTCAAATTTATTTTTGCCGCCGAAGGCTTTTTTTGATTTTTTACGCCGTTGACGGAATATCCGGCGGCGGTATTCAAAAAATCAGACGTCTTTAAACTCTCCGATAAACTTCAGCATTTCGACGACCGATTGCTTGGCTATCGGCAGCAGCTGCCCGACGGAATAGGCGTGAACCGACTCCGCGCCCGTTCCGTGATAGCGGGCGTTTTTTACGCCGCATTCATCGAGCCTTGCTATCAGTCTCTCCGACTCGGGCGTAAACGCGCAACGCTCGCCCGTTATGACAAACGTCGGGGGAAAGCCCTTGTTGATAAACCTTATCGGCGACATATACGCCGAGTCCGCGCCGTCTACGACCTCCTCTACCGTCTTGTCGGCGTAAGCGCATATATATTCTCTTATATAAGGGTAGCCCGAATCCATCGACGAGGTCATATCAAAAAGCCCGCAAATCGAAACGACAGCCTTGAACGTCAAGTCCTTTGACTCGGTGGAAAGGTCAAAAAATTCCTTATATTCGTTATTTGACGAAATTGCGCCGAGCGTAACGGCAAGCGTCGCGCCCGCCGATTCGCCGCCCAAAAAAATCCTGCCGATATCGATATTATATTCGGCCGCGTTGCGTTTCAAAAAGGCCAGAGCCTTGTATATGTTTTCGACGGGGTTAGGAAAAATATACTTCGGAGCCAGTCCGTAAAAAACGCCGACGACAAAATATCCCGCCGCCGCGATGTTCGACATGATAGCGCGTCTAAAGTCGGGCGCGCCCGAAACGAATCCGCCCCCGTGAATATACAAAAATACCGGAAGCTTATCCGCGTTTTCCGTCTCGGGACGGCAGACGTTAAAATACAAATTGTCGTCGGCGCAATATTTGATTTTGTTTTTGAATTTCACGCCCTTAGAACCGCCAAGGCGGTAGAGCGTGTTGCCGCACGCGACCTCGGACGCGACGCAAAACGCCTTTGAAAACAGATACCTAAAAGTTTTTTTCATAAAATTTCTCTCCTTGTTATTTTATCGTTTATTTATCGGTGTGTTCTATCATAATATTGACGTCCTTATAGCCTGCGGGCTTTTCTCCCGCGCTTTCGCCGGTATACCCGCCGCCCGAACCTTCCTTGACCTCTACCTTGATATATTCATCGGCAAGCCTTTCCGTTACGCTTTCCCCGACGTATTCGCCGGCACAGTTCTCCGCCTCCTCTAAGGGCGGCGCGGCAGCTTGCTTTTCGCGGGCCTCGGCCTCCTGCCGCGCTATATGCTCGGCGACAAGCCGTCTGACCTCCTTTTTGCGGCGGACGCGGCGCGTTACCGCATCGATAGCAAGCAAGAAATAGCCCGTGAGGATATAAAAGAAATAGGTAAAAAATCTCACGGACAACAGCACCCAATAGCCCATTCCGCTCGCCAGCGAGCTTGAATACATAGTAAAGAAGGATATCTCATAGGCTCCCGCCGCGCCCGGAATAGGCACGTAGGTCATCGATAAGTATATATACATATAGGATATCAGCATAAACGGGTATGTAACGTCCTCGCCCACGCTCTTGAACATAAAGTAGGGTATGCTCATGACCGCCATAAATTCGGCGGCGTAAAGCAGCAGCAGCAAGATAAAGTATTTTGTATTTCTGACGATGCTTCTGACAGATATGCTCAAGTCCTCGAGAAAGCTGTACGCGCCGCTAAGCGTGAATTCATAATTTTTGACGAGTCTTAGCCTCGCGCCGGCCTTTAATATCTTTGATATGATTTTTTTTGCAAGCCTTTCGTTAAAGGAAAAGACAAAAAACAGCACGGGAAAAAACCCGTTAAAGACGAGACCGATCAGAGCCAGCCACCGCAATTCGGCGATTCCCTGTCTGTTAAAGATAAAAAAGAACAACAGCATGAGATTCCACACCATGGTCTTGAGAAAGACCTGCGAAAACGGAATGCTGAACGACGTGGCGCGGTTAAATTTCGCGGCGACGAGCACCTGCGACTGCAAGCCCTGACCGCCGTTGGTATAAGGCGTAACCGCGTGATAAAATCGCCCTATCATGGCGGTTCTAAACGCCAAAATCGGGCGGAATTGCTTTTTTGTCATATATATCATTATGATAAACCGCAGGGTCTCAAACAAAACCACCGCCGCAAACAAAAGTAACGCTCCGAAAAACCACTTTCCGTCCTCTGTTATTCTCTCAAGATAACGCCCGAAGGAGACCGGCTCGGCCGACAAAAGAGACATGGCGATAGCGTAACCGGTAACAAAAAAACTGACTATCAAGACGGCGGTTCTCGAAGCCTTTTTCAGCGACAGCTTTTTGCGGGTTTTGCCCGTCATAATCGGGAGAAATTTGTCGTCCATGCTTTAGTTTGTCACCTTATTTTTTTGTTAAGCCTATGATTTCGTCGGCAAAGACGCGGCAGTCCGCGCTTGTTCCGACGGTGACTCTGATAAAATCTCCGGTTCTTTCGCCCGCGAAGTGTCTGACCAAAACGCCCTTGTCTCTCAGCGCGGAAAAAAGCTCTAAGCCGCTAAAGCCGTCCTTTTTGACGAATATAAAGTTAGCGTCAGATTTTAGAACGGTAAAGCCGTTTTGCCTAAGCTCTAAGGACAGCGCGTCGCGCACGTTGACGACGCGCTCGTTTATCATATCATAATATTCCCCGTCGGCGCAAGCGGCCAGAGCGGCTTTTTGAGTGACCGCGTCGAGGGTGTAGCTGTTAAAGCTGTTTTTGACGGTTTCAAGCGCGGCTATCAGCGGCTTTTGCCCGACGGCGTAGCCGCACCTTATCCCCGCGAGCGAATAACTCTTGGAAAAGGTTCTGACTACCAAAAGATTTTGATATTTCGCGACAAGCGGAACGGCGGAATATCCCCAAAAATCGGCGTAGGCCTCGTCTATCAGCACAAGCGCGTCCGAATTCGCGGCTATAAGCTCCTCTATCCGCGCGATTTCGAGGGCTATACCCGTCGGCGCGTTGGGGTTTGCGATTATAACGCCCTGACGGGGGCGGCCCGAATAGCCGCCGATATCCACCGTATAATCGTCTCTTAGCGGCACGCGCTCATACGGAATTTCATACATATTTGCATAGACGGGATAAAAGCTGTAGGTCACGTCGGGAAAGAGTATCGGCGGAGTTTTGTCCGCGACGGCGGCAAGCCGCCTCTCTCCGTCCGAGGCGCTTTGCCCGTCCGCGCCGTCAGCGGAACGGCAGTCGCGCCTGTCAAAAAAAGCCGGAAAGCAAAAGCCCAAAACCTCGTCGCTGCCGTTGCCGACAAATATGTTGCCGGACGATACGCCGTGTTTTTTTGCCAGAGCCGCCTTTAGCTCCGACGCGTCGGGGTCGGGATAAAGCCGCAATGAATCCGCGTCAAAATCTCTTATAGCCTTTTTGACGAGCGGCGACGGGGGGTAGGGGTTTTCGTTGGTGTTGAGCTTGATATAGCTCCTGTCCTTCGGCTGTTCGCCGGCGACATAGGGCTTAAGGGTCGGCAAAAGCTTAGAAAATTTCATAACGGCAAATCCTCTTTTATTTTTAAGTATTCCTTATACGCCGCGTCCTTAGGAAGCCCCGCCGCCTTTGCCGCGGCCTTTATCGCCTCCTTTGACGGCGTTCCCCCGTCGAGCAACCGCCTCAAAACGCCGCCTACGTCGGCGTTCGCGCCGCCGTAGGCTACGTCCTTAGGAAGCCCGCCGACTATCAGCACAAACTCGCCTCGCGGATTTTCAAACCGCAGACCGCCGAGCGTGCCGACGATAAATTCCTCGTATATTTTAGTCATTTCTCGCGCCGCATATACGCTCCGATCGCCTAATTCGGAATATAAAAACTGCAAATCGTCGTTTACGTCGTGAGGCGCGCTATAAAAAATCAGAGGCAGGGCAAGACCTTTGAAAGGCTCTAACGCCGCGCGTCTGTCCTTTGCTCTCCCCCTCAAAAAGCCGAAAAAGACATATCCCGACGGCAGTCCGCAAATAGAAAACGCCGCGACGGCGGCGCACGCGCCGGGAACGGTGTAGACGGCTATTCCCTCGTCTCTCGCTCTCGCGACTAACACCGCGCCGGGGTCGGATATCGCGGGCGTGCCGGCGTCCGATATCAAAGCCGCCGATTCGCCGTTTTTTAAGCGTTGCAGAACGACCTCGGCGCGGCTTTTTTCTTTGTCCTTATAATAGCCTATGACGGGCTTTTTTATACCGAAAGCGTTCAAGAGCGCGGCGGCGCGGCGCGTGTCCTCGGCGGCTATAAAATCGACGTCCTCAAGAGTCTTTAAGGCTCTCGCCGACAGGTCGCCGAGATTTCCTATAGGCGTTGCGACGACATACAGCGCGGCGGTTTTTTCGGTCTTGACCGTCTTGTCGGGCTTATTCATAAAAAGCCTCCGTAAAGCGTTCGGCAAGCTTGACCGACAGCCCGGTTTTGCCGCCTCTGACGCCGCGGACTATAGCGACGTCGGGATTTTTTTCTTTTGCCGGCGCGTAGAGAGTAAGCTCCTTCGGCTCTATTTTTTCGTTGGTCATGAGAGTCAGCGTCTCCGAAAGCCTTAAGCTTTTGATTATGATATAAAACGCGCCGCCGAACCGCAACAGCCTTGCCGCCGTCCCGATTATTTCGCTCAGCGTCACCTCGGCCTCGGTTCTGGCTATGATGTCCGACGGGTTTTGTATGCCCTTGGCGTCGGCCTTTTTGCCGTAGGGCGGGTTTGTTACGACTATATCAAAGCCGCCGCAACCCAAAAGACGCGGCGCGTCCTGAATTCTCGCCTCGCGGATATCTATCAAACCGCTAAGCCCGCATATTTCGACGCTCCGCCTTGACATGTCGGCAAGGCGGCTCTGAATTTCTATTCCGACGACGCTCGCGCCGCGTTTTGCGGCTATGAGTATCGCCGCTATGCCGGAGCCCGCGCCGAGCTCGCAAACCCTGTCGCCGCGCCTTGCCGCGACAGAATTTGCCAGCGTCACCGCGTCGGAGGTAAAACGGTATAATTCGGAGCTTTGTATTATCGAAAGCCCGTTATATCCGAGGCTTTCGAGGCGTTCGTTTTCCTTTAGCATACCGACTCCCTCTAAATAAGCCCAAAACGGGGAAAACCTTTACAAAAAAGCTTTCCCCGAGGGTTCCGTTCAAATTGCTTCCGCCGTTCTTTTATAAGCCCTTATCTTGCGTATTTCACGCCCGGAGCTTTAGGCGGCTTTTATTGGCTCTTGGTCAAGTCCTTATATTTCTTAGGGAATTTTTCATATTTGACCTTTTCGGCGTTGTGCTTCAAGTCGACTATGGTTCTCTGCATGATATTATAGAGGGTGTTGTCGTTGATTTCCTGCAAAATCTTTCTCGCATAGTCGCCGACGGTGTTATCCTCAAGGCTGTAATAATCTAAAATCTGCGCTTTGTCGAGAATCAGGTTGCCGTTATCGTCTAACGCCGCCCGCTCAAACGGCACATACGTCACCATCATAATGTGAATGCCGTATTCCGAAACCGTCCAATATTCTCCGCCGGCCGTGTAATAATTGCCGACCGCGCTGCCGTCTATCACGCCGCCCGAGCCGTTGTCGCCCGCAAGCTCGTAGCCGAAATCCTTGAAGGTCTTGACAAAGCTCGCCTCGTCGTATATCAGATAATTGACCGTCGAGGTAAACGAGCTTTCGCCGTCGTCGTTGAGCGCGAAAAACCACACGTCGTAGGCCTCTAACAGGGCCTTTGTGTGCTCGTATTCGTCTGCAAACGATTGGTCGTCCTCGACCTCCTTCATAAAGTCCTTATAGATATCCAAAACCAACGCGCCGCTAAGCCCCTCGGCTATATAGGCGACGGCCTCCTCTATGTCTCCGTTCTCAAAGGCCAGAGCGTCTGCCGCTCCGATTTTGAACATATATTTTATGTCGCCCTCATCGTAATATTTGCGCGTTATAGCCAGCCGTCTCGCCATGCCGTCTATTTGAGCGTCCGTGGCCTCGCCGTCGATAAGCGCAAGCTCGGCTTTTACGTCGGCCGCGCCCGTCGCCCCCGTCGTGTCGGCTATAGCGGCCTTTATCTCGTCCTTTATCACGTCGAGATAGGCCTTTACTTCGTCCGCCGCGGCCTCGTCAAAGACTCCCTCGCCAAAGAACTTATCGGGCGTAAAAAACAGCTTTGTGTCGTCGTCCGGGTCGTAGAATATATTGGAAACGTTGACGTATATCGTCTCGGTCAGCTCGTTTAATATAGCGAGATAGGATTCGTTTTCGTAGGCGTCTGTTCCGTATGTCGACGAAATGCTCTTGACGTAGGCTTTGACGTTTTCGCCGTAGCCCAAAACTATATTTTTAACGTAAAAATACCCCTTGCCCTCGACGGCCTCCTTAGGCGCGAAAAGAATTCCCTCATAAGCCGAATTCATCGCCGAATAAAAATCCGCCGCCTTTTTGTAGGCGTCCTTGTTTTCGCCGGCTATCTTGGCGATATATTTGTCGATATCCTCGTCGGTAACCTTGTTGTTTACGGTCTCGGTCAGGGCGCGTTTAAATTCGTATATCAGCATACTGTCGAGCGCCTCGTCGAGCAGATATTCATAGATCAGCCCCTCGGGGTCGGCCTTTTTTTGATATTCGACGAAGTTGTCGGTCAGAGCCTTTTTCGCGCGTTTCCACGCGTCGGAGCGCATACTCTTGTCCTCCGCATCGTCGTTGTCCTTTATTCCTATGTTTTCATCGATAACCGACGCGTCGATAAACCTCTTTGTCAACGCCCCGACTCCGTCTGCGGAAACAAGACTCTTGTAGTCAAAGTCCTCGTCCTCGTCGGTCGCGTCGGTTTTTACCGGACGGGGAGTAAGCGTTTTTGTCTCCTCCTCTTCCTCGTCCTCGTCCTCGTTCTCCGCGTCGAGGCGGTCTTGTATGGCCTTTTGCTCGGCCTTTACCGTGTCGAGGTAAGAATTAAAAATCGATTCGTATTCCGAATTGACGTTTTTGATGACCTTGTCAAACTCGGCAAAGGACAAAAGCGAGCCCGCGCCGTAAACGTTATATTCGTCGCCGACAAGCTCGCCGTTCAAGCCGGCGGTGACGTCATAGTCGTTTTTGTCGGCGACTATGTCGATTATTCCGTATCTCGTGTCCTTATTCCACTCTCCCGAGTTTACGTCGATAAGCCCGGCCTTCTTTTTTGACAGATAATCCTGAGCGTAGAGCGTAATCAGGTTGCTGTTGCAAAGCCCCTCCAAAATCTGATCAAAAAACTCCTCCAAATCGGTCGGGTAAGACATGCCGTAGGACGCGTATTGATTTAAAATCTGCGTGGCCTGCTGAACGAGACGGCGGCGCGTTATGTTTCGGGTCAAGGTCTGACCGTTGTCGGCGTGATAGGTGACGGTCGCCACTATTTGCTCGTTTCTGCGTCCCTCGTTTAATTTTATAATATCGCACGCCGTCATAAAAAACGACGCCGTTAAAATAAGAACCAAAAGCAAAATTATTTTCTTTTTCATTACCTATACTTACTCCTTTAGACAATTGCGACGATATCGACCTTATAAGTAAAAATTATTATACAGCATTTAAAGGATAAATGCAATCAAAATTGAGGGGCGATACGCATTAAAAATTTTTTTCTAAATAAAAATTTGAACTTTTATCTATTTTTTTTTGAATACCTCTTTACAGACGGCGGTTTTTGTGATATAATTATACTATACTACAAAATTGCCGTGGAGCGGCAAGCCGACGGCGGAATTTGGTAATATAAAATACTTTGGAGTTGTTCTGATATTTTTTATGGAAAAACAAACCGGAAAGAAAAGACCCGCGACGCATACGCGGATATTGCACGTATCAAAAATAATATTTGAAAAGAACGGCGTTACCAAAACCACGTGCGCCGACATAGCCGAGGAGGCCGGCATAGCGCGTTCGACTTTTTTTACTCACTTTGCCTCTCTTGACGAGCTTTATGCGGAGCTGAATCAAAGAGAGCTAATCGACCTAATCGACAAGGTAAAGGAGCTGTCAAGCCAAGAAAGCTCTCCCGAATATATCTTAAAGGAGCTTTTTGCCAAGCTTGTCGACGACACCATAAAATATCCCAAGACCTTTGTCGAGCTTTTGGTAAAGGGGTTGCTGTTTATGCCCAACAAAAACAAATATTTCACCGAATTTGAGCGCGTCGTCTCAAAGGTCGCCGCCGGACTGCTAAGACAAACTCCGCCGACGCCCGAGGAAGCCTTTACGTCGCTTTTGGGGCTGTATTTCGGCTTTATATTCAAGGCTCTTCTGCGCGACTCAAACGTAACCGCCGACGACGGCAGAGCCGTCAAGGCGGCCATAGACCGCTATATAGATTCGCTAAAGCTATAACCTTTTTTTTTCAAAGAAAAAACCCTATCCCGGCGTAAATACGGTACGCAAAATTATAATAAATAAATATAGGAGTAAACAAAACTATGAGCAACGGTTATTCTATCAGCAAATGGGACGACGCCGCGGCTATAAACGCCGAGCTAAAAAACCTAACAAGCCAGCCGATATGGTGCATATCGGACGAGGCCTTA
>JAISRB010000035.1 GCA_031273825.1 Clostridiales bacterium | reverse complement strand
CTTTTTTAACGTTACCGATATTATATCATATTTCAAATTTTATTCAAGCCTTGTGTCGAATAAAAAGCCGTTGAATTATAAAATTATTAGCTTAATTTGTCGAAAACTGTCGAATCCGTATAAGGAGCAAAAAAATACGCGGCACGCGCGAGTTTATCGTGCTTTTTGCCGGCAAAATGCTGATTGAGGGGCGACAAAAACAGGGCTTGCGCGAACATGCGTAAGCCCTGTTTTGAGGAGATATTTTCGTTTGCTTTGTGTTGTTTTTCTCGCTTTTGCGAGAGTCGGTTTTGATTTTTTAGATCTTGCCGTTTAAGGCTCTAAGCGCGTTTAATATGGCGAGTACGGCGACGCCGACGTCGGCAAAGACGGCAAACCACATGTCGGCTATTCCGGCGGCTCCGAGCAAAAGGACAACGGCCTTGACGGATATGGCGAAAATGATGTTTTGACGGACTATCGAGCGTGTCTTTCGGGAAATTTTGACGGCGGCGGCTATCTTTGACGGCTCGTCGTTCATGACGACTATATCGGCGGCCTCTACGGCGGCGTCTGACCCTAACGCGCCCATGGCTACTCCGACGTCGGCGCGGGCGAGAACCGGCGCGTCGTTTATTCCGTCTCCGACAAAAATCAGCTTGCCGTTGCGCGATTTTTCGCGGTATAGAGCCTCGACTTTCTCAACCTTTTGCGCCGGCAAAAGCGCGGCGTAATATTCGGTCAGGCCGAGCTTTTCGGCGACGCGCTTTGCCTCCGCCTCGATATCGCCGGTCAGCATGACCGTCTTTTTTATTCCGACCTCGGCGAGTCTTTTTACGACGTTATACGCGTCGGCTTTTATTTCGTCTGATATGACGGCAAAGCCCGAATACGCGCCGTTTACCGCGACGTGAGCCAGCGTTCCTCCGACGTTTTCCGCGGCGGATAACAGCGTTTCGCCGATATCTACGCCGTATTTTTCCATCATCTTTTTGTTTCCGACACAGACGGCTACGCCGTCGACGTCGGCCTTTACGCCGAGTCCCGGCAGCTCCTCCACGTTTTTTACCGCCGCCGCGTCAAAGACTCCGCCGCCGCTTAGGTAGGCTTGCTTGAGCGAACGCGCGACGGGGTGACCCGAATAGTTTTCGGCGTGAGCCGCCAGCCTCAAAAGCTCGTTTTCGCGGACGCCTAAGGCTTCGGCTTGCGCGCCGCCGGACGTTACGATTTTTGACACCTTAAATACGCCCTTTGTCAGCGTTCCCGTTTTGTCGAATACTACGGTCTCCGCGGCGGATAAGGCTTCGAGATAGTTGCCGCCCTTGATCAATATTCCGTTTTTTGACGCGCAACCTATACCGCCGAAAAAGCTCATCGGAACAGATATGACGAGAGCGCACGGACACGACACAACGAGGAAGGTCAGGGCGCGGTATATCCACTGAGAAAACGAATCGACGCCTGTAAAGAGGAGCGGCGGAATGACCGCCAGCAGCGCGGCGGCGGCTACTACCGCCGGAGTATAGTACCGCGCGAATTTGGTAATAAAATTTTCCGAGACGGATTTTTTTGCGCTTGCGTTTTCTACTAAATCAAGTATTCTGCTGACCGTCGAGCCGGAAAATTCTTTTGTGACGCGAATGGTCAAAACGCCGCTCATATTGACACAGCCGCTCAAAGCCTCGTCTCCCGGCATAATGTCGCGCGGAGCAAATTCGCCGGTCAGGGCGGCGGCGTCTACCGACGAACAGCCGTCCTCGACGGTTCCGTCAAGCGGAATCTTTTCACCGGGGGAGACTATTATTATGTCGCCTATCCCGACCTCGTCCGGGTCTACTTTTTTTAGCGAGCCGTCCGCCGATCTGATTACGGCGTAATCGGGGCGGATATCCATGAGGCTTGCTATAGATTTTTTTGAACGCGACACTGCGAATTCCTGAAAAATTTCGCCTATCTGATAAAACAGCATGACGGCCGCGGCCTCTTGATATTCGCCTATAAAAAACGCGCCTATAGCGGCGATGCTCATGAGAAAGTTTTCGTTGAAAACGTTCCCCTTAAAAATGCTCCGCACGGCAAAATAGACTATATCAAAGCCTATTATGACGGCCGCGGCAAGGCTGAGCCACAGCTCTATTTCTCTAAAGATAAACGCCGCGATAAAAACCGCCGCGCCTATGCCTATTCTTATAATTTTCGCTTTCATATGCTCTTTAACTCCTCACTTTAGGCTTGCTCCGACCTCTATCCTTGCGACTATTTTGCCGGCCTGCGCGACTATATCTTGAAAATTTGCGTCGTCCGCGTCGAGAAACAGCTTGCCGGTGATAAAATTGACCGAACAGCTCCTTACGCCGTTAAGGGCTTGTATTGCTTTTTCTATTTTTGCGGCGCAGTTTGCGCACTTTAACTTTTCGACCTTAAACGTCTTTGTCATGATTATTTGTCTCCTTTTTTTATTTATTATTTTTATCGGTCACTCCTCTATATGAGCCTTTCCCGAATTGAAAATCAATTTTATGTGATCGTCGGCGAGAGAATATAATACCACCCTGCCCTCGCGTCTAAAGCTGACGAGGTTGTGCTGTTTAAGGTATGCCAGCTGATGAGAAACCGCCGACTTTGTAGTGTTTAAGAGCACGGCGAGGTCGCAGACGCACAGCTCGTGTTCGTCTAAGGCCCAAATGATTTTTATTCTCGTGCTGTCGCCGAACACCTTAAAAAACACGGAAAGCCTATTGAATTCCTTGTCGTCGGGCATTTCCTTTTTTACGTGTTCGACTATGTCGGCGTGTATCACGTCGCAGTCGCAGTTTATTTCTCTTTTTTCGGCGGCGATATCCTTATTCATTTTTTTAATTCTCCGTTTTTTGTCTGTAATACGATTGAACCCTCTGTAATATAGTATTCAAAAATAAAAAATAGTTGAATGATTGTTCAATCATTATAAATATTATAATTGAACAATCATTCAACTGTCAAGCGTTTTAATATAGGTTTTTAAAATTTTTTTTATTTTTTCAGCTTTCTTTTTCTTACGATAAGCATTATTATTCCCAAAAGCGCGCCTACGCCGCCGGCTATAGCTACCGGCGCGGCTATTATATCGATCCATGGTTCGCGGCTTTTTTGCCACACCGCGTATAGCGTTATATCCGACGCGACAGTCACGTCGTATTCCGCTCCGTCTAAATAGACTGCGCTTCCGCCGCCCGTCGTAGCCCAGCCTTTAAACTCATATCCCTTTCTCGTATATCCGTTGGCGTTTAAAATCACCGTCGTTCCGTATTGCGCCGATTGCGCGTCCATTGTTCCGCCGCCGCCGTTCGCGTCAAAAATTATCTTATACTCCATAAGCGTCCATATCGCGGTTATTACTTTGTTTCCGTAGCTTCCCTTAGATATTTCCGGAATATCCCACGAGCCGGCATATCCGACACGTCCCGACGGTATCGCAAAGGTTATAGTATCGCTTTCGATAGTGTAGGTCGTTATATTTTCGTTCGGATTGATTCCGTCTAAGAGGTTCAAGTAGGTTATACCGTATACTACTACATTCCACTTAGCCCAGAACGCCGCGTCTCCGGCTTCGTCGGCTCCGATTTCCGTCGCTTGCGTATCGCCGTCATGCGTCGTGTACCAACCGGCAAATACGTATCCGTCCTTTGTCACCGTCGGAAGCGTCAGCCCGACGGCGTATGTATACCGCTTGAATTCGTCGCCTATCGCGCTCCCGCTATAGGCCTTAGCCGCGTTTGCTTCGTCCATATCATAATATGTTATATAATACTCCGCAACGGTCCATTTTGCCCAAAAGGTCTTGGGACCGCTTGAATCAGCCGCAATCGCCGGAACGCCTACGGGGTTATTGCAAGCCTTATCGGTAAACCAACCGCCGAATGCGTATCCCGTCCTCTCGGGAGTGTATAAGGTTTGAATAGCCTCGCCCTCCTTGTATGTCGCGGGATTATTTGCCGCGCCGCTCCAGACGGTGTTGCTGTCTTGGTCGCGGTACATTATAACGGCTTCGTCAAAAAATTCCGTTTTGCCGTCGCCGACGTTTGATAACGCGCCGTTTAACACTATCGCGTCGGGTCGGGCGTTATCCCCTACGGTCGTATAGACATTTATTATTCCGTTATTTGTAAGAGTAAATCCCTCGGCTACCGTCAGCCTGCCGACTTTATCACCGGCTATATTTAAGCTTGCGCCGGACGGTATCTCCGCGTCGTAGCTTAGCTCTACGTCGCCGTATACGTCGCCGCTGTTTCCGACTATCAGTATTCCTTTTGCTATATTGCCGGAACCGCTGTTTATAATGGAATTCGTTATGACAATGCCGTTTCCGTCCAACGTCAACGAGCCGTATCCTCCTCTCGCTCCGTTTCCGCCGCCTCCGCCTCCTATACGGGCGGCGGTAACGCTGCCGCCGCTTATAACTATATCGACGCCGTCGCCGCCGTATCTATTGCCGCCCGTGCTGCCGCCGCCGCCTCCTCCTCCGCCGATGCTGCTGCCGACGCCCGGATGCGTGTTGCCGGAAGAGCTATCCGAGGTGTTGCCGGCATATGCAAAAACCTTGCCGCCGCTTATTTTTATATTATTACCGGCGCCGCCTATTTTGCCTTGGCTGCTGCCGGTACCGCCGGCGCCGCCGCCGCCGATACCCGCGCCGCTGCCGCCGTTATAATGACCGTTGCCTCCCGTCGCGGTAACAATACCCCCCTCTATGGTCACATTGTTTCCGTTACCTCCGTAATTGCTAGCCGCGCCGCCGCCGCCGCCTATACCGGCCGCGCCGCCGATGCCACCCGAGGCGGATTGACTTCCGCCCGTCGCATTAATGACGCCGCTTTTGATAGTTATCGTACCGCAATTTGCGTTTTTTATCGCGCCGATACCCGCGCCGGCTGTA
>JAISRB010000009.1 GCA_031273825.1 Clostridiales bacterium | reverse complement strand
AGCATTTTTTTGTCCTCCGAATACTATTTTATCGCATTTAAAGACAAAAAGCAGCTATTTTTACATCGTTTTATTATTGTCAAGCGTTTTTATACCAGTTTTTCATGCGTTCGCCCTGGCATTCCGCGAATATGTCGGTTATTTGCTGCCAAATTCTGCGTTCACTTGCACGGATTGACCTGACCGTTTCAAGCAATTCTCTAAAATAATCCTTGCCGAACGCCGTTTCACAATTTGCCAGCCGTTCTTTATCCACAACAAAGCCCTTTTGAATAAACTCGCGTAATACTTTTGTCGACCAGATTCTAAAATTTGTCGCTCTCTTTGAATTAACGCGATAGCCAACGGCAATAATAGCGTCAAGATTATAAAATTGCGTGTTGTAGTTTTTACCGTCATTGGCAGTTGCCGAGAAAATCTCGGTAACTGAATTTTTATCAAGCTCGCCGCCTTCAAAAATGTTTTTTAGGTGTAAGCCCACATTATCGGCGGAGGTAGCGAACAGTTCGCCCATTGCTTTTTGCGTGAGCCAAATTGTTTCATTTTTGATTAACGCTTTAACTTTAATATCCTCTTCCGGCGTGGAATACATTAAAAATTGCAATTGCTTTTTTATGTCTTTATTTTCTTTCCGCATTTTTTATTACCTTTATATTTGAGTTATATATTTTTAATATACCGTAAATAAAACCGTCATACGCAAACTCATTTTATTTCACCAACTCATATTTAAATAAGTCAGTCTGTAAAATTCCCTTGCAAGTCCATAAATATTTCTGTTGTCAACACGGTATCTTATATATTCTTCCTTGTTGACAATTTCAAGCAATTTCATTAAACCGTCGCTATCGTTATATTTAATCGTAATATATTGAAGTTTGTTGTAAATAGTTGGCATTGCTCTATTATTCTTACTCGCCGCCCCAAAATAGTCGCCATGAATTTCTTCAAATACATCTTGCGTCTTATAAATATGAACTTGTTCTCTTGAAAAATCGTTCAAAATAATATTCGCAGGCATCTTTTCGCCACGCTCTCTCGTGCGGGCAAGATACTTAATTGCCTGCCACAAAACTTCGTTTATGTCGTCAATGCTTTTCTTGTTTTCAAAAATATACCCACGATAAACACCGTCGGTATTATGCGACAAATCAGGCTTAACGCCGATTCGTTCATAAAACTTAATCTGCAAATCAATTTCGTCCATAGATAAACTCCTTTTTTGAAGTATAAACTTACTTTATTATTTTAGCAGATTTTTATAGAAATAGCAATTTCAATAGTCGATAAAAAGCTATAATTCCTATAATAATATCATAATTCTTAATAAAAACAAAAATTTCATTGAAATATCCGGCGTTTAATGATATAATATTACTAACGGAGGCAAGCTCAATGAAATCGTATGATTTTTATAATATACACATACTTCCCGACGAGGACGACAAGCTTTTTGCTCAGGCCGACCGTCAAAAGGCGCATACGCCTTATGAAATAGAGACGCTCTTTTATTCTTATATCGAGCGCGGCAACAACGAAAAGGTCAATGCCTTTTTTGCCGCCTACCGCAAAACCGGCATTACCATCGGTCTGCTCTCGCGCGACGATTTGAAGCAAATGCAATATTGGGCGGTCAGCTGTACTACCCTCGCCTGCCGCGCGGCAATTCGGGGCGGCGTCGACGAATCGGCGGCTTATAACGCCTCCGACGTTTATATCCGTCACATCGACAAGCTAAAAACGCCCGAAAAAATAATAGATTATCTGGCTCAAAGCTGTCTGGAATGGGCAAAAACCGTTGCCGAATCGGAGGAAAAGGGGCAATATCCCCCCGCGATAAAAACGTGTACGCGCTATATCCGCGAAAATATTTACGGCAAAATAACGACGAAAAATCTGGCGGATAAATGCGGCCTTACGACGGATTATCTCTCCGTCCTCTTTAAAAAAACCGTCGGAATGACCGCGACGGAATACATTCTAAAAAAGAAGCTCGACACCGCCAAGCTCCTCTTAAACGCCAAATGCAACTGCGGCGCAGTCGGCTACCGTCTGGCCTTTTGCTCCGAATCATATTTCATTGCCTGCTTCAAAAAGCAATTCGGAATGACCCCTAAGCAGTATTGCGACTCGCTGAACTACTAAAAAAACGCCTCGTTTTTTTATTTTAGAACCGCCGGAAAGCGAGCTTTTCGGCGGTTCTAAAATAAGCTAAACTAAATTTCTTACGCTTTCAAGCTCCTTGACTATTCCCTTCATAACGCCGCCGAACGGCCATTTTCCCGTGTTTTTATATTTTTTGTAGAGAATCGCCTTTTTTGTCACGTCGCCGTCAAACGAATCGAACGCGGAAAAGACGGCTTCGTCCTTGTCAAAGCGGCGGTATTCGGCGTTTTTGACGGAGATTTTTATGTCGCAGCCGCTTGCCGCGTCAACCGAAAGCGTCAAACCCTCGGCTTGCCTATCCGTCTTGATTTTGTGCGGTACGCCGCCGTATTCGACGCATATCTCGGCGTCCGTCACGTTAAACAAAACCACCTTATAGGTTCTTGAAACGGGCAGTATAGAAACGTCTCCCTCGGGCTTTTTTATGACAAATTCAAAGTCGTTTTTGCCGCCCTTCAACGTCATTGTCGTCTTTAGATACGCGCCCTTCAAAAACTTGAAGCTCTCTCCGTCGTCCTCATATAAGACAAACTCGTTGTCGGCTCCGGCAAAGACCTTTATCTCAAGGCTTACGGGGTTGCCCGTGCCGTTGGCGTCCGCGTCAAACGGCAATATCGCGCCTTGTCTTGCAAGCGCGGGGATATCGTCGGGCTTGCGATAAAATCTGACGGCGCGGCCTCCCTCATACTCAAAGCCGTTAAAGATATCGGTGTACGTTCCCTCGGGCAGCAGCGCGTCCGAATAGGAAAATTCGCTCTTAGACGCTTTTTTTGCCGGGCGCGTTATCGGCGCGACGAGCAGCTCCGTGCCGAACAAAAACGCGTTTCTATACTTGCTTTTATAAAAGCCCTCGGCCTTGTTTTCATAATAAAGCGGACGGCAGAGCGGAACGCCCTCCGCGTGGTTGAGATAGTTCATCGTGTAGATATAAGGTATGAGCTTGTGCCTCAGCTTCAAAAACCTTATCGCCGCGTCTCTTATGTCGGCTCTGAATTTGAACGGGTCTTTGTCTATAAATTGATTGCTTGTCGAATGCAGTCTGAGTATGGGGCTGAATACGCCGAGCTCCACCCATCTCAAATACAGCTCGCCGTTCTTTTTGCCGAAATGATGACCGCCTATGTCGTGACTCCACCACGTAAAGCCGATATTAGACGCGACGGAGGTAAAATAAGGCATGAAGTCAAGCATCTTAAAGCTTATCATAGCGTCGCCCGAAAAGCCTATCTGATAGCGATGACTGCCGGGGCCCGCGTAGCGCGAAAGTATCAGAGGCCGCCGCCCCTCCGCCGCCGAGTCGAGCGTGTGATAGTGATTTAAAAGCCAGAGCGGGTCGAGATTGTCTATCGCGGTCTTTTTGCCCTGCTGCCAATCTATCCACCAAAAATCCACGCCCATTTTTTCTAAGGGGCGGTGCAAAAATTCAAAATAGGCGTTGATAAAGCGCGGATTTGTCAGGTCAAATTCCACGGGCTGTTTTGCCGCCTTGTCGACTCCCATATAGTCGGCGATCGCGTCGTAATATTCCTCGTAGGCGCGGCAGCCGTCGGCGGGGTGAAGGTTTAGGGTGATTTTGTAGCCGTCGTCCTTGAGCCGTTTCAAAAACGCCGCGGGGTCGGGAAAAAGCTTCTTGTTCCATGTGTAGCCAGTCCAGCCCCTGCCGAATTGCTTGTCTACGTCGGTTATGTGCCAATCCATGTCTATGGTCGCGACGGAAAACGGAATGCCGTTGTCCTTAAATTTTTTCATCAGCTCCAGATATTCCGTGTCGGAATAGACGTGATAGCGGCTCCACCAATTTCCGAGAGCAAAGCGCGGCAGCAGCGGATTTTTTCCCGTCAAGCCGTAAAAGGCGTTCAACGCCCCCTGATAATCGTCGCCGTAAGCAAATATATATTCGTCGGCGCGCTTAGAGCCGTCGCGCGGCCTTAGCAAGCCGTCGCTTTTCAAAACCAACGCTTTTACGTCGTCAAAACGCGCTATGCCGTTCTTTGACATTATGCCGTCGCCGAGCTTGACGGGACCGAACGCGTTGTCTAAGGTGCGCTTTGTTCCCTTTAGGTTTCCCGCCGCTATCGCGCCGCTCGTCGTCTTATAGGTCTTGCCGCCGTCGCTCAAAGAGACCCTGTAGCGTCCCGTTTTCGGATAGTATTCAAGCTCTGCCTTGTCGGTTTTGACGGTCACTCCGCCGCCGCCGCCGCCGCTTATCACCGAAAAGGCGACGCGCCCCGTATCGCGGTTAAAAACCGACTGCGACGGCTCGTCTAAAAACCTGCCGTCTAAGTCCGACTCTATCCTAAAGAGTCTGTCGGCGATTACCGTTATTCTGTAGTTTTCGCCCGACACCGTGTTTTCGGCGTTGGGCGCGGCCGTCCTTATATCGGGTATGTAAGCCTTTTTGAGTTGCATAACGCTCTCCTTATATCATATTTTTTATTTTGTCAAACCGCATTCGGGTTTAAACTTAAAAATCTTTTTTTGCGCGACAGCCTTTTTTAACTCTCGATAGCCTTGCCCACGGCTCTCGCCAACTGATCTCCGCACGACGTGTCTCTGTAGCCGCAGGTTATCCCCTTGCAACGCTCGATCAGCTCTTCGGGCGTCAAGCCGTCGACAAGCTTTGAAATCAGCTTTAGGTTGCCGTTGCAACCGGCCTCGAATGTAACGTTTTTGACTACGCCGCCGTCTATTTCAAAATCGATTTTTCTCGAACACGTTCCCGTCGTATTATAAGAATACTTCATCGGACGCCTCCTTATGCCGTTGTCGTTTTTATATCGCCTATCTATTATACACTATAAGCGGACTTTTGACAACAGTTATTTGTGTTTTTTTAGGGCTTGCGCATGAAAAGTTTTTATGCGCAAATCCTGTCCATAACAGAAAATTTTTAGAAAAATAGAAAAATTCGGAAAAATTTTCGAAAACCTATTGACATGCGGCGATATATGGTATATACTTTTGGTAAGGACACCCTTGTGTCGTATGAAATGGAAATACGGAGAGTAACATATATTTGTAAAATACGCAACATAAATAAGGAACGCAAGGATTGAACCGGCGTTCCTTAAATTCTTTAAAACGGGGAGAAACCGGAATGCTGGAGCTAAGACATATAACAAAGGAATATACTATCGACAAAAAAGCCGGCTCTAAGGTCGCCGCGCTGGACGATATAAATTTGAGCCTCGGCGATTGCGGCATGGTCGCGGTCGTCGGCAAAAGCGGAAGCGGAAAGACGACGCTCCTCAATATAATAGGCGGAATAGACAAGCCGACAGGCGGAGAGGCGTTGATCGACGGCAAGAGACTCTCCGATTACAAAAAAAATCAGCTTGACGACTACAGAAACTTTTTTGTCGGTTTTATCTTTCAGGATTATAATCTTTTGAGAGATTATTCCGTCATCGACAATATCAAAATAGCCGTGAGAACGCAGGTAGGAAACGAAAAAACCGTCTCGGAGCGCGCTATAGACGCGCTCAAAAAAACGGGAATCTCCGAGCTTGCCGATAGAAAAATCAACACGCTGAGCGGAGGACAGCAGCAGCGCGTCGCGATAGCCCGAGCCATTGCCAAGCAAACCCGCCTCATATTGTGCGACGAGCCGACCGGCAATCTGGACAGCAAAACCTCGGAGGAAATTATAAACATACTAAAGACGATATCAAAGGAGCGTCTCGTAATAATAGTTACGCACGACATTGACATCGCCTCCGATTTTGCCGATAGGGTCATAAGACTAAAGGACGGCAAGGTTGCGGAGGATACCGTCAAGGCCGCGCCGAAGCGCGCCCCTTTTTCGGCTAAATCAGAGACGGCAAGCTCGCGCGGCTTTTCTTTTAGAGATACTCTGATTATGATAGCCAACAACCTTTGGCATTCAAAGGTCGTAAGCCTAACGGTTTTAACGCTGCTGACAGGCGTTTTTGCGCTGACAATCGTTTTTGCTTCGCTGTCGGCCTACGACGGGCAATCGGCTCTTGCCGAAACCCTCAAAGCCAACGGCATGTACGTCGTTCAGCTGGCAAAATATGTCGACGAACCCCGCGAGGTCTACGATTACGCGACGGGAACGACGTTTATTCAACACGAACCGAGCATAGACTTCGGCAAAATAAAAATCGAGGACTTAGCCGGACTTAGAGAATCGGTCAAAGGCAAGGCGGACGTCTATCCTTCTTATTTTTTTAACAAAAATCTTCAGGATTTTACCGACAACTTTATCGGGCCTGCCGGAATAAAATTTGCCTACGAGGCCTACGGCTTTACGGAAGCCGTAGCGGTGGACGATTTTTCGGGCTTTCATATGGAGCCGGCTTACGGCTCCCTCCCCGACGGGCCGGAGGAGATTCTCATATATGATTTTATGGCTAATGCCATGCTCGCGCACGGCGTTATTTCGGGAGGAATCAACGCCGCGGTCGGACGGGTATTGTCGGACAGACAAACGGGCCTGACAGTCAAAATTTCGGGCGTCATCAAGAGCAATTATCTGCAATACGCCTATATGAAAGACGTATCGCCTTATGAGAGCCATAAGTTTGAGGAGGCCTATCTGTCGAGCCTTCAAACGGTGTTTTGCACTCCATCGCTAATTCCGCTTTTGAGCGCGGAGGCAGATTATGAGCCGATATTCGAGATTTTTGCCTATGACGAAAGACAAGAGGTCGCCGATATAATCAAAACGGATATCAAAAAGACAAAATATGTCGAGGTGGAAGGCTTGAGCTTTTTGGCGTCGGTCAAAAATATTGACGAAGACAGAGGGTATGTGGTCGGCAAAAAATTTGTCGCCGGCGTTTTGGGTATAGACGAGGACGGGGTAACCAAGGAGGTCGCCGAGGAGTT
>JAISRB010000007.1 GCA_031273825.1 Clostridiales bacterium | reverse complement strand
CACGGCGCGGTGAAAGCCCGCGTCTATGCCGGCGGGGCAATCTACTATTACAAAGTCAAACCCCGACGACAGCGTGTCTATGACGCTCTTAAAGTTTGACGCCGTGATATTGGCCGTCTCATAGTTGTGAAACGACGGAAGTATATAAAGCCCAGGAAAATCGACGTCCTGTATCAGGGCTTGCTTTAGGCGGCACTTGCCGTCTATCACGTCGGCTATGTCGTAGGTCACCTTATTTTCGACGCACATTACGACGTCGAGGTTGTTAAGCCCTATATCCGCGTCTACCATCGCGACCTTGTTGCCGAGCATGGCAAGAGCCATGCCGATATTTGCGCACATTGTAGTCTTGCCTACGCCGCCCTTTCCCGATGTGAATACCAATTTACGCCCCATTTAAAAATACCTCTTTTTGTTTCTTAAAAAAAATCCGCCTTCCGCGCGTTTGTTGACCGTCGTTGTTTTCTTTTCACCGCCGCCGCAAGCTCAATCGTCATAGCTCAATTTTTCTATAGCCGTCAATATAAAATGCTTGTTTGACGGCTTGCCCTTTTTCATGTCTATAGTCGAGCCGAATTCCTTATTAAGCAGGTCGATATCTCCCTTTAGCCACGCGGCGGATATCGCGTTTTGAATGTCCTTTTCTATCGTAGAGGCCGATTTATTATATTTTTCGGCTAAGACGACGTAGCCGTTTTTTGACAGCGGCAGGATATCCTTGCCGTCTATGCCCAAGGCGACGAGGTCTCCCAAATATTTGTAGCCTATCTTATTAGGAATAAAGCCCATTGACAGCAAGTAATTGGATATTTTTCCGTTCATAACAAATCGCACCCTTATTTATGTTTTATTTACGCGCCGCTAAAAAAACAATTGCGGCGCAACTTCTATTATAAAATATATCGCGGCAAAAGAATTATCCCTTTATGACATTTTTTGAAAGGTTTTAAGGCTTTTTGCAGTTTTAATGCCTAATAATCAGTTGCATAAATTGATTTTTATGATATAATTAATTTATGTATTTTTATTTAACGCGGCGTTTAGTCAAATTGCCGCAAAAGGAGCAGCCCGTATGGAAAATTTTAATTTTTTTATCGAATACGTCCGCGACGGCAGGACGCTTTGCGAAAGCGCGTTAAACACGGAGTTCTATGACGTAGAGTATTCCGCAGACAGCCGTTTTTTAGAATTGTCAATCAGGACGAAAGCCCCGTTAGAGCTAAAAAAAATCGGCGTAAGCTTTGAAAAACCGCATAAGGACGGCGAACGCTTTTATGCCAACGGCTATCAGGCGTGGACTACCTCGCGCGAATATTCCGCGACAGACCGCCAAAGGGGCGTGACGCCCTTAGCCTGCGTTCACCCCAAGCTAAAGACTCTCGCGGCCATTTCCGGAGACTATCTATTCTGCGGCTATCCGAAAGCCTGCGGAATATTTCACGGCTTTACCTACTGCTATTTCAGAGACGGCGAAAACGTCGAGCTGTTCGGCTCGCTTGACGAAAGGAGCGGCTTTACCGTATTCAAGCGCGACATGGCAAAAGGCGTTTTTTCGATAGAAAAGGACGTCGAGGGACTGACCGTAGACGGACAATACAAAATTTTTGAAATAATGAGAGCCGAAGGCTCTTATGACGGAGTTTTTGACGGCTACTTTGAGCGGTTCGGCGTCGCCGCGCCCAAGCTAAAGAGTCTGTCGGGCTATACAAGCTGGTATAACTATTTCCAAAAAATAGACGAAAGCATAATACTTCGCGACTTAGAAGGCCTTACAAGAGCAAAGGATAAGGCCGAAATATTTCAGATTGACGACGGTTACGAAACCTTTGTCGGCGACTGGCTTGACAAAAATCCCAAAAAATTCCCCAACGGCATGGGCTATATCGCCCAAAAAATTCACGGGAAAGGCCTTTTGGCGGGACTCTGGCTGGCCCCGCTCAACGCGCAACGCAACTCAAGGCTCGCCGCCGAACACCCCGACTGGCTGATAAAGAACGACAAAACCGGCAAGCCGATAGTCGGCGTAATAGCGTGGGGCGGCGCGTATAGCCTCGACGTATACAATCCGGAGGTCAGAGCCTATCTAAAAAAGGTTTTTGATACCGTACTCGGCGAATGGAGGTTTGACATGCTAAAGCTTGACTTTCTCTATTCTCAATGCATACATCCGCGAAACAACAAGACGCGCGGAACTATAATGTGCGAAACCATGGAATTTTTGAGAGAGCTTGCCGGAGACAAGCTGATTCTCGGCTGCGGCGTGCCGCTCGGCGCGGCGTTCAAATATGTCGACGCTTGCAGAACGGGCTGCGACGCCGATTTAGTCTACGGCGGCAGATACTACAACAAAATCGGCGGCGGCATAAATTCCGAAATAATATCGACGCAAAACTCGATAAACAACACGATATTCAGACGTCACCTAAACGGCAGAGCCTTTCTGTCCGACCCCGACGTATTCTTTTTGAGAGACGACAACATCAAGTTTTCGTATGAACAAAAATTGCTGCTCGCAAAGATAAACAACCTCTTCGGCGGCGTGCTTTTTGTCTCCGACGACGTCGGCAAATATAATGAAAGCCAACTCGAGCTGCTAAAAGCCGCCTTTACCAAACGGGACGTAAAAATCATATCGGCGGAATATAAGACAAAAACGCAAATAGAAATCGTCTATGAATCTGACGGCAAAACCGAGGTTCTATCGTTTGATATAAAAATCGGGGTCGCCGATAAACGATAAAAATTATATTTTTAGTATTACAAATTAAAGCGTTTTTTAGAATACCGCGCCGCGCGCGGTATTCTTTATTTTATTGCGATATCGCCCGTTTCATGGCCCTGACGTAGCCGGCAAGCGCGTCTTGCGCGCCGTCTCCCGACTCCTCTATCAGTCTGACTATCGCGCTGCCGACTATTACGCCGTCCGACAGCCGCGATATTTGCGCCGCCTGCTCGGGCGTGCTTACGCCGAACCCGACGGCCGCGGGGGTATCCGTCGCCGCCCTTATCAAGCCGATAGCGGAATTCAAAGCGGCGTTGACCTCTACCGCGCCGCCCGTAACGCCCATAGACGAAACGACGTATATAAAGCCGTTGGCGTTTTTTGCTATCTCGCGTATTCTGTCCTCGGAGGTCGGCGCGATAAGCGATATGACGTCGACTCCCTTATCTCTCGCTATCGGCTTTAACTGCGCTTGCTCCTCATAGGGCATGTCGGGAATGATGATTCCGTCTACCCCGAAGGTCTTGCAGGCGTTAAAAAACCTCTCGTAGCCGTATTTGAATACGGGATTAAGATATGTCAGAAAGACAAGCGGCACGTCGGTTTTTTCTCTTATTTTTCCGACGCATTCAAAGATGCTTTCGACGCCGGCCCCCGCCTTAAGCGCGCGGAGACTCGACCGCTGAATGACCTCGCCGTCGGCTATCGGGTCTGAAAACGGTATGCCTATCTCTATTATATCAGCCCCCGCCTCAGCCATCGCCGCGGCGTACTCGACGGTTTTGCCGAGGCTCGGGTCTCCCCCCGTAATAAAGGCTATAAAGGCTTTTTTGCCCTTGAACGCGTCCGTCAATCTGCTCATATCTTTTCACCGCCGTATTTATTGATTTTTTTTATTTCTCTTGCATTGTATTCCGCACATTTGCTTATCGTAGAATACCCGCTCCGCGTCGGTATTCTAAAAAATACCGTTTTTTAGACTATTCCTTGATTTCTATTCCCTTATATTTTGCGATAGCGGCTACGTCCTTGTCGCCCCTGCCGGATATACATATTATTATTATGTCGTCCTTGTCAAATTGCTTTGCGATTTTTCTCGCGTGGGCGACGGCGTGGGAGCTTTCTATCGCGGCTATAATTCCCTCCGTTTTGGCTATATACTCAAAGGCCGACACGGCCTCGTCGTCGGTGACCGCGACGTATTCGGCTCTGCCGCTCTCATAGAGATAGGCGTGCTCCGGCCCGATTCCCGGGTAGTCGAGACCCGCCGATATCGAATACACCGGCGCGATTTGCCCGTCGCCGTTCTGGCAAAAATACGACTTCATACCGTGAAAAATTCCTACCTCGCCCTTTGTTATCGTCGCGGCGTGAAGCCCCGTGTCTACGCCGCGCCCCGCCGCCTCGCAGCCTATCAGCCTGACGCCCTTGTCGGGTATGAAGTTAAAAAACGCGCCCATCGCGTTGCTTCCGCCGCCGACGCAGGCTATTACCGCCTTTGGCAGCTTGCCCTCCGCAAGCAAAATCTGCGTCCGCGCCTCGCGGCTTATGACGCTCTGAAAGTCTCTGACCATCGTCGGAAAGGGGTGCGGCCCCATGATCGTTCCGAGAACGTAATGCGTGTCAGAGACGCGGCGCGTCCACTCGCGCATGGTCTCGTTGACCGCGTCCTTCAGCGTCATCGTTCCGCTCGTCACGGCCTCTACCTCCGCGCCGAGAAGCCGCATTCTATAGACGTTCAAAGCCTGCCTCTCGGTGTCCTCCTTGCCCATAAAAATTTTGCATTCGAGTCCTAAGAGCGCGGCGGCCGTGGCTGTCGCCACGCCGTGCTGTCCCGCGCCCGTCTCGGCGATGACGCGCGTTTTGCCGAGCTTTTTTGCAAGCAGAGCCTGCCCTAAGACGTTGTTTATTTTGTGCGAACCCGTATGATTGAGATCCTCGCGTTTGAGAAAAATTTTTGCGCCGCCGAGGTCTTTGGTCATTCTTTCGGCAAAATACAAAAGCGAAGGACGCCCGGCGTAGCTTCCGTAGAGCGCGTCAAGCTCGCGGTTAAAATCCGCGTCATTTTTATAGAAATCATAGGCTTTTTCAAGCGCGATGATTTCGTTCATGAGCGTTTCGGGGATATACCGCCCCCCGAAGCCGCCGAAATATCCTTTATTGTCTTCCATATAACCTCGCGTATTCGACTATTTTTAAGATTTTTTCTCCGTCCTTTTTGCCCGACGTTTCGACTCCGCCGCTGATATCGACGGCGTAGGGCGCGGGTCTGACATTGAGCGCGCCGCCGATGTTGTCTAAGCTTATGCCGCCCGCCAAAAAAAACGGCTTTTTTATGTCCGCGCCCATCATGTTGTTCCAATCAAAGGCGCGTCCGCCGCCGCCCGCGCCGTTGTCAAAAAGCAGATAATCGGCGGAGGCAAAAAGCTCCTCCGCGCGCATTATATTTTGCTTTAGCTCCGCGCGAACCGCCTTTATTACGGGTATGCCCTCCGACTTTAAATTATCGATATATTCGCCGCTTTCATTGCCGTGAAGCTGAGCGATATCTATTATTCCGCGCCGATAGCAGGCGGTTATGCCGCGGATATCCGCGTCTACAAACACCCCGACGCTTTTTATTTCGCCCGATATCCGCTCTTTTAGCTCCGCGGCAAAATCGACCGAAACCTGACGTCTGCTTCTTGCGAATACAAAGCCGACAAAATCCGGCTTGGCGGCGTTTATAAAATCCGCGTCGCCGCGCTCGAATATTCCGCATATTTTTATCTTTATGTCCGGCATAAGCTATACGCCCCTCAAGGCTTTCAACGCTTGCGTCTTGTCCTTGGCTCTCATCATCGTTTCGCCGATCAATACGCCGTCGACGGCGTTTTGCTCCAATATTTCTATGTCGGAGCGCGTCTCTACGCCGCTTTCGGAGACAAACAAAATATCCTTAGGAACAAGCCTTCTGAGCGCGACGGAGACCGCCGTGTCAACCTTGAAGGTCGTCAGGTCTCTGTTGTTTACGCCGATGATTTTTGCGCCGGCCTTTAAGGCCTTTTCTATCTGTCGTTCGTCGCGCGCCTCGACGAGCGCGGACATTTTTAGCGACCGCGCCGCGCTTATATATTCGCTCAACGCCGCGCCGTCCAAAACGGCGCATATCAAAAGCACCGCCGACGCGCCGAGCAGCCGCGCCTCAAAAATCTGATATTCGTCTATTACAAAATCCTTTCTGAGCGCAGGCAGACTTATCGCGGCGGAAATTTCGGCCAAATATTCGTCCTTACCCTCAAAAAATTCAGGCTCCGTTAGCACCGAAACCGCGTCCGCGCCCGCGTCGCGGTATTCCTCGGCTATCTTAACATAAGGAAAATCCGCGCATATGACGCCCTTTGACGGCGACGCTCTTTTTACCTCGCATATAAACGACATGCCGCGCTTTGACAGCGCGTCCTCAAAGCTTGCCGGCGGCTTTTGGCGCGCCTCGGCCTCGCGTCTCACGCTGCAATAAGGGCGCGACCTCTTTTGAATATCGACGCATCTTGCCGTGCTCTCGATGATTTTGTCAAGTATCATAGATTTGAAAGCTCCTTAAACAGCTCAAGCTTGCGCCGCGCCGCCCCGTCGTCTATCAGCCTTTCGGCTATTTTTACCGCGTCTCCGATAGTCGGCGCGCCGTCGGCAAGATATATCGCCGCCGCCGAATTTAACACAACGGCGTCGCGCCTTACGCTCTTGACTCCGTTCAAAATCTCCGTCGTTATCGCGGCGTTTTCGCGCGGCTCGCCGCCCGTCAGCTGCGCCTTTTTGCAAAATTCAAAGCCAAAATCGCGCGGATCGATGACGTATGATTTAAAGACTCCGTTTTTGACCTCGCATACGCTCGTCTTGTCGCTCATAGATATTTCGTCAAGCCCGTCGCGGCCAA
Organism: Clostridiales bacterium; assembly: GCA_031273825.1. Classification (GTDB taxonomy): domain Bacteria; phylum Bacillota; class Clostridia; order Christensenellales; family JAISNN01; genus JAISNN01. The sequence continues at coordinate 14,658 of JAISRB010000007.1, read as the reverse complement.
AGACGACAAGCGCGCTCTTTACTCCCAAATTATTCAAAACCCGCGCCATCGGCTCGACCATATCCTCGTCGTATACGCCCAAAAGCTCCATATTAGCCCCGGCGGGGTTGACCAGCGGCCCCAAAATGTTAAAGATGGTTCTTATTCCGAGAGCCTTTCTGACGGGCGCGACGTATTTCATGGCTATGTGATAGTTTTGCGCGAACAAAAAGCACATGCCTATCTCCTTTAACAGCCTTAGACTGACCTCGGGCGACGCCAAAATATTTACGCCTAACGCCTCAAGGACGTCGGCCGAGCCGCACCTGCTCGACGCGGCGCGGTTTCCGTGCTTTGCGACGGGAATGCCCGCCGCCGCTATGACGAACGACGAGGTCGTAGAAATATTGAATGAATTTGATTTGTCGCCGCCCGTGCCGACTATCTCGAGCACGTCCATATCGCTCAACAGCCTTATGCAATGCTTGCGCATTCCCGCCGCCGCCGCGGTGATTTCGTCTATCGTCTCGCCCTTCATCGACATAGCCGTCAAAAACGCCGACATTTGAATGTCCGTCGTCCGTCCGCTCATAATTTCGTCGATGACGCGCTCCGTCATTTCGTAGGATAAATTTTCGCGGCTTGCCGCCTTGATTATCGCTTCTCTTATCATATCGGATTTTTCCCCTCCATTGTTTTTATCGGCTTTTATTTATACCGGATCGCCGCCTTACCGTTTCATAGCTAAAAAATTGCGGATTATTACGCCGCCGTCGGGAGTCAATATTGATTCGGGGTGAAATTGTATTCCGTATACGTCGTAGGTCTTGTGGCGTACCGCCATAATCTCCCCGTCGTCCGTCGCGCCTATGACCCTAAGCTCCTCCGATACGCGCGTCGCGTCGGCCGCGAGAGAGTGATATCTCGCGCCGGTTATCTCTCCGTTTAAGCCCTTAAACAGCGGACTTTCCGCGTCTATCTTTATTGACGACGGCTTGCCGTGGATTTGCTTTTTTGCGTAAATTACCGGCGTTCCGAAGGCCTCGCAAATGGCCTGATGCCCCAGACAAACGCCCAAAATCGGCGTCGAGGCGGCAAAGCGTTTTACTACGTCTATGCAGACTCCGGCGTTTTCGGGCCGCCCGGGGCCCGGCGACAAAACTATGTGCGCGGGTTTCAGTCTTTCTATTTCGTCTACCGAGATTCCGTCGTTTCTCACGACCCTTACGCCGTCGTGCATAGAGCCTATGAGCTGATATAAATTATAAGAAAAGCTGTCGTAATTGTCTATAAGCAAAACCATATCAAATCCCTCCGGCTTCCGCGCAATTTTTTATTGCCTTCAAAACGGCGGCGGCCTTGTTTTTGCATTCCTCATATTCGTTTTTTGGAACGCTGTCGGCGACGACGCCCGCCCCGGAGCGCACGAATACCCTTCCGTCCTTTTTGTAGGCGATTCTTATGGCTATACATGTGTCCATGCTTCCCGAAAGGCTCAAATAGCCTATCGCCCCGCCATAAATTCCTCGTCTGTTTTTTTCTAAGTCGTTTATTATCTGAACGGCTCTTATCTTAGGCGCGCCCGACAGCGTTCCCGCCGGCAATATCGCCTCTATCGCGTCTATCGCCGTCAGCCCGTCGCGAAGCTCGCCCGTCACCTCCGACGCTATGTGCATGACGTGCGAAAAGCGTTCTATATTGAGATATTTGTCGACCCTGACGCTGCCGAATTTTGAAATTTTGCCTATGTCGTTGCGCCCCAAATCGACGAGCATATTATGCTCGGCAAGCTCCTTTTCATCGCTCAACAGCTCACGCTCCAACAGCCTGTCCTCGTCGTCCGTCACGCCGCGCCGCCTCGTTCCGGCTAACGGATAGGTCGTCACGCGCCCGTCGTTCAATCGGACGAGCGTTTCCGGCGACGCTCCCGCGATTTCGAGCGCGTCGCTGCTAAAATAAAACATATAGGGCGACGGGTTTATTTCACGCATAGCCCTATAGACGTCAAACAGACTGCCGCAGGCCTCCGCGGAATAGACGTTCGACGGCACGACCTGAAATATGTCGCCCTCCTTTATGTGAGCCTTGGCGCGGACTACCATATCGCAATAGCCTGCCTCGTCAAAAAGCCCTGCAAATTCCGATTTTAGCTTGAGCCTCGGCGGCTCGGCGGTTTGACCGTTTCTAAGCACGTTTTCTATATAGTCAAGCTCAAACGCGGCCTTATTGTAGTTTTCGTCGGCCTCGGCGGTTTTGATGTTGACAATCAAAATTATTTCCTTTTTTTCGTGGTCATAGGCTATGACCTTGTCAAACAGCATGAGATCGACGTCCTTAAAGCCCTCGCCGCCGCCGCCGAAGTCAAGGCTTTTTTCGGAATATTTTATATATTCATAGGCGAAGTACCCGACAAGCCCGCCCGAAAAAGGCGGCAGCTCCGCCAAAACCGGAGTCGCGTTGTCGGCTATAATTTTGGCTATATAGCCGCCGGGCTTGTCGGTCTTAAACTCCATCTCCGCGCCGTTTTTTATTTTTAGAACGCCGTCGGAGCATGAAACCTCAAGCTTAGGGTCATAGCCCAAAAAGGTATAGCGGCCTCTGCCGTCGGCGTTTTCGAGGCTCTCTAAGATATAGCAGTGACGGCTCAAACGCTTAAGAGCCTTAAAGACCTCCAACGGGCCTCTCGCCGTCTCGGCTATTCTCCTGTATACGGGACAGCAAGGAAAATTTTTAGCGTATTCCTTGACCCTTTCAAGCGACGGGCTTATGTCGGGCATATGCGCTTCTCCTCCCAAAAAAAAATTTCCGTCCTTATGAGAACTACGGCGTTTATCCGCTGTGCGCAAATAAAACTGCCGAAAGTTCAAGGACGGAATTTTTAGTATAAATTTCCGCGGTGCCACCTTGATTCAAGAAAGGCTAAAAGCAAAAAGCCTCTCTCGCGCTTTGATTGACCGGACACAAGCATGTCCGCGGTCTTATCGCTCATTTACGATATAACGTCGACCAAACGTCACGGAATACTAACGGAATTTTTGAGGCTCAAAAATGATCGCCCAAAAAAAATCGCTTTGACCGTGCCCTCCGCGGCCCATTATGACTTACGGCGTTTCGGCCGGCTTCTCAGCCCCCCGGCTCTCTGTACGCGCCCTTTAAGTCTTTACTCCCGCATCAACGGTTTTTGTTGTGTCTATATTGTAACCAACCCGAATAAAAAAGTCAAGGGTTTTGACGTCAATTTTTTTGACCTTTTACCATTCTATGGGCTTTATCGCGTTTTTTATCAAAAAATCGTTGGTTTTAGAAAAGGGCTTAGAGCCAAAAAAGCCGTTGTACGCCGACAAGGGGCTTGGGTGAGCCGACTCGACGACGAGGTGGCGCGGATTTGTAATCAGCGATTTTTTGTCGCGGGCGTTCCTGCCCCAGAGAATAAAAACGACGGGGCTTTGTCTTTGGTTTAAGAGAGAAATGACCTTGTCGGTCAGCGTCTCCCAGCCCTTGTTTTTGTGGCTGTTAGGCGCGCCCTTTCTGACGGTGAGAACGGCGTTTAGCAACATGACCCCTTGCCTTGCGAGGTACTCGAGACAGCCGTTTTGGGGCGCGCTCTTGCCTATGTCGCCGCTCATTTCCTTAAAAATGTTTATAAGCGACGGCGGAGGCTCTATTCCCGGCTTGACCGAAAAGGACAAGCCGTGAGCCTGTCCGTCGTTTATGTAGGGGTCTTGCCCGAGTATCAACGCCTTTACTCCGTCATAATCCGTCAGCTTAAAGGCGTTAAATATGTCGTACATGTCGGGATAAACCGTAAATTCGGAATACTCCCGCTTCAAGAATACTCTCAAATCACGGTATTCCGCGCTGTCAAAGTAGTCCCTTAGCAATTCGTCCCATGAATTTCCTATGCATACCATAAGCTTAGACCGTCCGTAATTTATTTGTGCTTTTATCGCGCCTCGGTCTATATGTTGTTTTTCATCAGCTTGTTGACCTGCGAAACAAACTCCTTATTGTCCTTTGTTTTCATCATTATCGACATAAGCTTTTCGGTGGCCTCGACGGTTCCGCCCGACGACAAGAGCTTTCTCATGCTCCACATGGCCTCCAATTCCTCCGGGCTTAAGAGGAGATCCTCTCTCCTCGTTCCGCTCTTGTTGAGGTCGATTGCCGGAAATATTCTCTTTTCGGAAAGACTGCGGTCAAGTATGATTTCCATATTGCCCGTGCCCTTAAATTCCTCATAGATTACGTCGTCCATGCGGCTGCCCGTGTCTATCAGAGCCGTGGCGATAATCGTCAGACTTCCGCCGCCGTCAACGTTCCTCGCCGCGCCGAAAAACTTCTTAGGGTTGAGCAGAGCCGCCGGGTCTATGCCGCCGCTGAGAGTCTTTCCGGAAGGAGGAATAGTGTTGTTATAGGCTCTCGCAAGTCTTGTCAGGCTGTCCATCAAAATTACGACGTCGCGCCCTAACTCGACCTGTCTCTTTGCGCGGTTCAACAAAATTTCGGCGGCCATGGTGTGATGCTCGGGCGTCTCGTCAAAGGTCGAATATACAACCTCGCCCTTGACCGAATTTTGAATGTCAGTGACCTCCTCGGGTCTTTCGTCTATCAAAAGCACCAATAAAAGCGCGTCGGGATAGTTGCCCGATATGCCCTTTGCTATGTTTTTTAACAGCGTCGTCTTGCCGGCCTTAGGCGGCGAAACTATCAGCGCGCGCTGCCCCTTGCCTATCGGCGCGACTAAATCTATACTGCGAATGGCAAAATCGCTTTTGCTGTCCTCGCACTCGAGCGTAAACTTTTTGTCGGGAAAAATCGGCCTCAATTCGTCGAAATACGGCCGCTTTCCAAGCTCGTCGGCGGGCTTGCCGTTGACGCTTATGACTATGACCATAGACGGCTTGCCGTCGGTCGTCGTTCTGCACTGCCCCTTGACGATGTCGCCGGCCCTAAGCCCGAGCTTCTTTATTTTTGCCGCGTGGATATATGCGTCCTTGTCGTCGTATTCGCAGTTTTTGACTCTTATAAAGCCGTAGCCGTCGGCGTGAATGTCGAGTATGCCCTCTCTGATTTCGAGGTCGCCGTCGATAGGCTCGTCGCCTCTCAAAAAGCTTTTGCGCGGCTGTGTGTTTTGATAGTAGCCGCTCTGGTGATTGTTGACGTAGCCGTTGTTGCGGTATTGCGGCTGGCCTCCCGCGCCGCCGTCATATAATACGTGCGGCTGATTTTGATTGTAACCGCCCTGAGCGTGGTTTTGATTTTGATTGTAGCCGCCTTGCGTATGACTCTGATTTTGATTGTAGCCGCCTTGCTGGTGATTTTGGTTTTGATTGTAACGCGGCCGGTCGTAGCCCTGCGACTGCTGATTAAAGCTTTGATTGTTATTGACGTAGCCCTGCGGCGGCTGCGGACTTTGATAGCGCGGCGGCTGCTCATAGACGGCCTGAACGTCTATCTCGGCGTCCTGATTGTAGCTCTTTTTTTCAAAGAAGCTCGGAACGGGCGGTCTGCCTCTCTTGTTGTTTTTGTTGTCCGGTACAACCTCTCCGACAAGTATGCCGTGAATCGCGTCGACAAGCCCGTTTTTGCTCAGCGTCGTCGGCGAACTGACGCCGAGCTTTCTCGCTACAAAACGCAACTCGAATATGCCTTTTTCCGACAGACCCTCTTTTGAAATGTCCCTTTCGGTCCAACCTAACGATTCGATTATCTCGTTTTTGCTCATAAAAATCATCCTCCGATATGGTTAAAAAAATTATTTTAAGATAAAAAAACTTCAAATGATAAAATCGATAAACGATTAAAATACGCCGTATAGCTAATTGTACGCCAAAAAAAATTTTTTTATTCTTGATTTTTTTATTCTTTTTTGTTTTTTATTGTCGTTTTTTGTTTTTTTATATATTCCGCTAAAAGGCCGCCTTGCGCCTTTTCCGCGTGTTTTTTCGTTTTATCGGCTTCGTTTGGAATTGATTTTTCCTATAAGCTCGTTTATCTTTGAAACCGGCTCAAGCAACGCGCTGACCGACTTGTTTTGGTTGCAGGCGGCGATTATATAGGCTATATACTTAGACAAATCCGCTCCGATATACCACGGCCGCTCTTGCAGCTCCTCTCTGGTATAGGTCAGATTGGTCGATATTACGCCGGCTATGTCGCCCTTTGCGTATGCCTCGTCAAAGGCCTCTAACCCCGCGGTAAACAGCGCGTAGGTCGCAAGCGCAAAAACTCTGTTTGCCCCGCGGCTTTTTAGCTCCCCCGCAAGGTGCAGCATAGATTCGCCGGTGGCTATTATGTCGTCCGCGACGAATACGTCCATTCCCATTACGGGCGAGCCTATATATTCGTGCGAAACAATCGGGTTGCGTCCGTCTACTACGCTCGAATAGTCTCTGCGTTTATAGAACATTCCGAGGTCAAGCCCCAAAACCGACGCGTAATATATGTTTCTGCCCATCGCGCCCTCGTCGGGGCTGACTATCATGCAGTGGTTTTTGTCGAATGTAAAATCCTCGTGCCGCTTGTGCAAAGCCTTCATCATCTGATAGGTCGCAAAAAAGTTGTCAAAGCCCATGAGAGGAACGGCGTTTTGAACTCTCGGGTCGTGCGCGTCAAAGGTTATAAATTCCTTTACGCCCATGGCGTGAAGCTCCTGGAGCATCATCGCGCAGTCGAGAGATTCGCGGGCGTTACGCCTGTGCTGCCGTCCGCCGTAGAGTATCGGCATAATGACGCTTATGCGCTCGGGCTTGCCGCCCGCCGCCGAAATAACCCTCTTTAAGTCGGCAAAATGCTCGTCGGGCGACATGGGAACGTCGTTGCCGTAAAGCTTATAGGTGCAATGATAATTGCCCACGTCGGCTATTATATAGAGGTCAAGGCCTCTGACCGTTTCCGAAATTACCGCCTTGCCGTCGCCGGTGGCAAACCGCGGAAATTTTGCGTTTATCAAAAACGTATCCCTAAAGAGATTAGGCTTTTTTTGCTGAACTGCCTTTTTGTTGTACCATTCGACAAGATATTCGTCGATACGCTTTCCTATGACCTCCGCGCCGGGCATGGCTATAATGCCTACCGGATGCGACGGTCTTTCAAAGTCAAAATAGTCGGTAAAAGTCGTCATTTCTTGTATTCCCCGTGTTTTTTTCATAATCAAACCTTTATAAAAAGCAAAAAACAATGACCGACGACGCGCAAGAAAAACAAGCGCCGCGACGGTGCGGATGCCCGATATTGTTTATCCGCCGCTAAAAGCGGCAGGGTCTAAAAAAACAGAACGCTAAAAGCGACGGGGTCTAATCGAGAAGCTCCTTTATTTCCGCGGATACCGCTATCTTTTGAAGAGCCTCGATTCCCTTTTTGCAAGCGTCCTTTGTCGTGTAATATTCGCTTTCTACGAGAACCTTGTTGTTTGCGGCGACGAGCGTAAACTTAAACTCGCCCTTTCTGTTTTTGGTAATTTCATATCTTGCCGACGGTGCCATAATTGATTTTCTCCTTTTGAATTGACCGATGTATTTTTTTAATCTTTTTGCTCTTTGTTGCTTAAGTTAAGTTTAAGTTTTTTAGTCTTAGGTATATTTTATACTAAATTTAAAAAAAAGTAAACAGAAATGAGGACTACTTTTAAAAAAATAATCGATTAATTAAAATTTAATTAAAAGCAGTCCGCTAATACCCCTATAAAATCTCAAGATTCTTTTTGAAGGCCTTTCTAAATTCGTTAGAGGCCTTCATCGCGTCCTTGATTTCGAGCGCGCTGTCGCCCTCGGCCTGCGTTTTCATTATGACGCTGTCGCCTAAAACGTCGCAATTAAGCCCGACAATGAGTCCGCTGCGGCTTCTGTCAAAGCTTTCGGCGATGCGCAAAATGACGCCGAGTTTCTTTACCGCGTCCAAATCCTCCTCCGTCAGAAGCTCCTTATATTTGTCGAAAGTCACCTCTATATTGTCGGAGTTTCTGTGCAGGGCGGCGACGTAGGCGGCCATGACGAGATCCTTGTGGGATATTCCGTTGAGTCCGCTGTTGAGTATGATGTATTCCGAATGAATATGGTGGTCGTAATATTTGACAATCGAGCCGGCGTCGTGCAACAGCGCGGCGGTTCTCAGCACCTTGACATAGAAGCGCGGCAGCTTGTGCAAGACCTTTAGCTGTTTGAACAGCTGAACCGAAAGCGAATAGACGTGCTCCGCGTGAGGGATATTCATATTGAAGTTATACAGCATAGTGTTTATGCCGTAGCCCAAAATGTCAGAGATAGGCTTTTCGACGGTCGTCGGAACGGCGTAGCGGAACATAGCCCCCTCTCTTAGACCCGAGCCGCTTATGACTATGTCCTTGAATATCCCCGTATAGTCGATGACCGCCCTGATCGACGCGAGCGCGCTCGGAAATATATCGGCGCGTTCTCCCGACACCCCCTTTATGTTGGCGGTTTTTTCTATTTCGATGATTTTTAGGGTGTCGTATATAGCCCCGAATTCGCCGCTGGCTATGTGGTAGTTGTGAGGCATCGACAACGGATATTTTTTGACGTATCTGGCGATTTTGGCAAGGTTGCGAAAGGAACCGCCCACGCCTATAAACTGCGTGTCGGGGTCAAGCTCCTTGAGCCATTCCGCGCCCGATAAGCCTTCTTTGACAACCTTTTCGATTTCGACGACGCGCTCCTCGGGCGTAAGCCCCATGTTTTTGACCATGTCGGTCAGAGTTATCGCGCCGAACGGCAGCGTTATGTGGTTTAAAAGATGTTTTCTGTTATAGTATATAAGCTGAACGCTGCCGCCGCCTATGTCCATAATAAGCCCCTTGGGCACGTCGAGCGAATTTATCACGCCGTTGTATATCAGCGTCGCCTCCTCCTCGGCGGACAAAACGCGAACCTTGATTCCGCAGGTTACGGCTATCTCGTCTATAAAGCTTCTCTGATTTTTTGCGCGCCTGACCGCCGCCGTCGCGTAGGCCATTATTTTGGATATTTTGTTGGCGTCGCAGAGCTTCTTAAACATTTTGAGAGTTTTTATAGTCGCGCTTATACGCGACGGCTTCAAAAAACCGTCGGTTTCCATATCCTGCGCAAGGCGCACCGATTCCTTCATTTCGTCAAAGACAACAAAATAACCGCCGTCTAAAACTTTTACTAACAAAAGCCGCGCGGTATTTGAACCTAAGTCTATTATCGCAATTTTTTCCATGTAAGCTATCTTCCTGTAAGTTAAATTTTGATATTGGGATTATGTCGTTTCATTTTGTTCTACAAAACCCTCGCGCTTGATTATAACACGATAAGAAATACTTATAGAACTATCATTACAAATCTTAATCCATGATATTATATCATAAAATATCGGTTTTGTATAGACCTTTTTGACAAAAAACTCGGCTTTTTTTTAATTTTTCCCATGACGAAAGCTTAATATTCATATATACTTTAAGCCGAAGCTAAAGAACGGCACGGAGGCGCGTATGAAAACCGCACGAAACTCAAAGCTGATAATAATCGCTCTTGCTACGGCGGCGTTCGTCGCGCTTGCCAACGCGTCGGTTTTTTGGCTGACAAAGCCGGCTAAAACCCCGCCGCCGTCTCAATCGGCGACGGCTCCGCCGGACGGCGCGGAGCAAGGTCCGCAGGACGGCGACGCAAAAAACTCATATCCTCTGCCCCCGACCGACACGGTATACGGCGGCCTGCAAAGGCTCGGCAGCAGCGGAGAGGACGGTGTCGGCGAATGCTATTTTTTGAAGGATTTTATTTTTGTCGTCTATTCGGCGGGCAACGCCGACTACGATTCCGATTCCGCGCGTTCGCTCAATATAGCAAAGCTCGACGCCCGCGGCGTAATAATAAAAACGCGGTCTATCGCTAAGGACGGCGTTTACCTCTCGTCCGCGCCCGTGTGGAACGGTCTTGTAGTATGCTTTCAAAGCGGCGCGTCAGAGCGCGCGCTCTATCTGGATTTTGAGCTTGACGCGGTCGCCGAATACGATACGGGCGCGCCGTCCTTTAGCTCGCGTCTGTTTTTTTCGCTTGTCCAAAACAGGCTCTATCATATTTCGACGGCAAATTCGGACGCGGCTCTGACCGTCGTTTGCTTTGACGAGGGTCTCGCGCCGCTTTGGTCAAGGACGGCGGCGTTGCTAAGCTCCGCCGCGGTTTTTGACGTATACGGCGCGGAGGGCGGCGCGGCGGTTTTTGCCGCGTTCAACCGCGAAAGCGGCTTTTTTGTATATAAGCTGTCGCTTTCCCCCTCCGCGCCGGTATTCGCCGCGCAAAGAGCCGCGGGCGGCTCGCCTGTTTCGGTTATTTTGCCGCACAAGGACGGCTTTGCCGTAGCCTGCCAAAACAGCGGCTCTCTCCGGCTATATGACAAGGAGTTTCAAAAAATCGGAGAAAAAAGCTTTGACGGTCAAATAACAAGCCTGACAAAAACGCTGTTCGGCTACGCGCTGACGGCGCAAACCGCCGACAACGCGACGGAGGTCAGCTTTCTTTGTCCGCATTTTGACGGGCTTGCGTCGAGGCCGCACGGCGAAAAGCTCATATCGGCGGACATAAACGGTTCGGCGTGGTTTTATTCGTCAAACGGCGGATATTTCAATTTTTATACCCTGTCGGACTTTGAACTAAACGCGCGGCTGACGATTTCGTCAGCCGCGGTGAGGGTTGTTTATCCGTTGTATTCGGCTTCCGCCGTAATCTTTGTAGTCGAGGCTCAAAAGCTTTCCGCGATTAATTCATACGGCGAAACCGACGTGTTTATAATCGTCGTCGATAAGCTTTGAAACCGCGCTTAACCGATTTTTATTTTGCCCAAAAGGTCTTGCATAAACCCGTTTTCATAAGTCTTTACGGCAGGTTTGTACGCGTCGTTTTGGTAGACTCTGACGCTTTTGATTATAAAGTCGTTTGAGCCGTCGTCGCGGTTTTGAAACTGACCGATATTTTGACCGTAAGGCCCGACTCCGCCCGTGCGGATTTCGACCGTCAATCTCAAAATTTCTTCGACGCGCGAAACGCCGCCGAAGGCGGTCGCCCAAACCGGCTTGCCGTCGACAAAGAAAACGTATTCGTCCGGCGTCCACAAAAGCCCGTAGGAATGAAAGCCCTCGTAGAGATTTAAGCCCGTATCGGTTACCTTCCCGTGAGATTGATACCACGGCCAGCTATAAGCGTCGTAATGAACGGCGTTGCCCGTCATCGTCGGATTTTCGCGGAACGAGGACTCGTATATGTCGATTTCCGAGCCGTCCCTTCCCTTGTCGCCTATTCTGCCCACGTCGTCCGACTGCAGCCAAAACGCCGACCACATACCCGTTCCCGACGGAACCCTTACCGTCGTCTCAAAGTATCCGAAGGCCTGCGAAAAGACGTTGTCAAACGTGCCGTCGCCCTTGTCTATACGCGTTTCTATGCCGCCGGTAAATATGCCGCTTGCGGGGCAAAGCCCGTCGGCGCAAACGTGATTTTCTTTTATTTCAGACTTTATGACGACGCCGTCGTCGCCGAAGGTTATCGCGGAAGGACACCAATATTCCTCGTTTCTAAGCCCGTGCTTTGACGAAAACCATTTTGCCGCGTTAAGGTCGTCCATGGTTTTTATCGTCGAAAAATCGACGTTCATAGTCTCCGTCCAGCCCTCGGCCGAAAGGTCGGGATATGAATACTTTGAAATATCCAAATCTTTTTTTGCCTTGCAGCCGCCGAGCGTTACGACGGCTATGACGAGTATCAACGTCATAACGGTTATTTTCTTTTTCATAAACAAGCGACGCCCCCCCTATCCTTTTTTTCTTGTCTTAAGAGCCGGCTTTATTCTTGTGTTGCGTCGGCGTCTACCTTTCCCAGATATTCGGGAAGCTGCATTCCCGACATTTTGAATATCTCGTTCAGCGGAGGAACGGCCTTAAACATTGACGACATAAAGTTTGCCGTCGTCGACGAGCCGTCCTTGCCGCCCATGCTGTCCCAAACCGTGATCTTGTCGATTTTGAGGTTTTTGATGGCCTCGACCTGCGTCTTGACCAAATCCTCGATTTTGTCGGCGATTATCAGCTTGACCGCGCCGTCCGCGCTTCCGCCGGCCTGCACGACTATCTCGCCGAAACCCTTGGCCTGACTGCTCAACAGCTCGACCGTACCCTTGGCTTGCGCCTGAAGCTTGGAATATATAGCGTCGGCCTCGCCCTTTGCCTTTCTTCTTATCTGTTCGGCCTCGGCCTCGGCTTGCAGGGTCAGCTTTTCCTTTTCGATTTCGGTTCTGACGATTACGTCGGCTTTCAAGGTAGCCGACTCTCTCGCCGCTCTCTTTGTTTCGGCCTCTTCCTCGGCCGCATAGGCCTCTTGGAGAGCCTTTGCCGTCGCAATCTTTTCTGCGGCGGTGGCGCGTCTCAACGACTCGGCCTCTATCTCTCTCCTCGACGCGTTTGACTGCGACATAGAGGCGTAAGAGAGGTTTTCGCCCTCGACGGCCTTTAGGTTCGCTCCCGCGACCTGTATTCTCTGATCGGACTGCGCGTTAGCCTCGCCGACCGAGCCGTCTCTGTTTTTTTCCGCGACGGATTTTTTTGCGTCGTTGATAGCCTTTGCCGCCGCTTCCTTTCCGAGAGCGTCGATATAGCCCGATTCGTCGTTGATGTCGGTGACGTTGACGTTGATTAGCTTCAAACCGATTTTTTTCAACTCGCCCTCGACGTTTCTCGAAACGGCCTCAAGGAATTTATCTCTGTCGGTGTTGATTTCCTCGATGTCCATCGTTGCGATTACAAGACGCAGCTGACCGAATATAACGTCCTTAGCAAGGTTTTGAATGTCTTGCAATTTGAGTCCGAGCAATCTTTCGGCGGCGTTTTGCATGATGCCCTCCTCGGTGGAGATAGCGACGGTAAAGACCGACGGAACGTCGATACGGATATTTTGACGGCTAAGCGCCTGCCTCAAATCGACGCTGATCGACATAGGTGTCAAATCAAGAAACTGATAGGCTTGAAAGAACGGCCAGATAAATTTTGTGCCGCCGTGCAAGCACTGCGACGAGCCTTGACCGCTTACCTTGCCGTATACGACCATGATTTTGTCGGACGGACATTTCTTTAGGCGCGTCGGTATCAAAAGCGCGACGCCCAAAAGCGCGATGAGAATAACTATGCCGAGGACGGCAAAGATAGTTCCTACGGCCGTAGCCGATAGTATAGATAACATGTTTTTTTCCTCCAAAAAATTTAGTTGTTGTTACTCAAAGTGATATCGGTAATGTTGACGTTGATTAGCCTCAAGCCTATTTTATTCAGCTCACCCTCTATGTCTTTTGCCGCTGTTTCAAGAAATTTATCTCTTGCGGCGTCGATTTCCTCAATGTCGGTCGCCGCGATTAAAAAACGCAACCGGCCGAATATGATGTCCGTTGCAAGACCTCGAATGTCTTGCTGCCCAAGCCCGAGCAGTCTTTCGGCGGCGTTCTGCATAACGCCCTCCTCGGTAGAGATAGCGACGGTAAAGACCGCCGGAACGTCTATACGGGTATTATGCCGGGCAATTGCCCGTTTCAAATCGACGGTGACCGATATAGGGGTCAAATCGAGAAACTGATAGGATTGAAAGACCGGCCAAACAAATACGGCACCGCCGTGAAAGCACTGCGACGAGCCGCCGCCGTTGACCTTGCCGTATACAACCATAATTTTATCCGACGGACATTTCTTTAAACGCATTGCTATAAAGATTGCAAAAAACAAAAATGCACAAATCGTAATTATGCTGATAACGATAACAAGCGTTTCTGCGGACGAGGCAGATAGTATAGCTGATAACATATTCTTCCCTTTTTAAAAAAATTTAGTTGTTGTTTTAAACCCTTTCGACTAAAAAAGTATTGCCGTCAACCATTCCGATGATTTTTATGACGGTTCCGTCACAGAGCTTTTCGCCGTCGGTCATGGCCTCGCATTCGACCAGGCGTTCTTGTATCATAACCATTATCTTGCCCGCGCCGGAGCGTTTTTCGGGAATGTTGAGATATACCGTGCCCGTCGCGCCTACGGCCTTTTTGAATTCGAGATTGCCCTTGCCCTCAAGCCCTATCAGCGCGCGCATTAGAAAGGCCAGCAAAACGGCAAACGCTCCGCCGCCCGCCGCGCCGATTAGCAGCGACCAATAGCCGACGGAGGCAAAAAGCCCGAAAGCCAGCCAGCCGCCTACGGCAAAAAAGGCTATGACTCCGCGAACCGTGACGATTTTTAGCCCGCCTATCTCGACAAAGGACGTGCTGTTTGACTGAATATCAGAGGCAACGTCGCCGTCGCCGCCGACGTCGCCGTCAGCTCCGCCGTCAAAGGCGTCGCCCGAATTGCCCATGCCGATAAACAAGAGCACGACCTGAACGACCAACAAAATCGAAGCGACTACCGCTACGACAAAGAATAGCTGCTCGGCTGTCTGTAAGTTATTAAACCAATCCATGTTATCCGCCTCCCTCATAACTCTAAATTGTTGTCAATTTCAATCAGTATATCACTGTTGAGGTTGTTTGTCAACTGATTTGAAAGAATGTCGCGTTATTCCCAGGGCGAACGCATGAAAAACTGGTATAAAAACGCTTGACAATAATAAAACGATGTAAAAATAGCTGCTTTTTGTCTTTAAATGCGATAAAATAGTATTCGGAGGACAAAAAAATGCT
>JAISRB010000095.1 GCA_031273825.1 Clostridiales bacterium | reverse complement strand
GCTGGTAGTTTGCGTGGCGGCGTCGTTTTTTATATCGACGCGCCTAAAAATAAGCCCCGAAAGAAGCCGTTTTGTCACAAGGCTTCTGACCGTCGAAAAGAGCGGGGAGGAGTCGGGCTTGACGGACGCGGAGGCCGCGGAATACGAAAAAATAAAAAAGGAATGCTTTTAAAAAAACGACATGCAAGGAGAAAGAAAAATATGCCGAATGAAAATATCAAAAAGCTAAACCGCGATCTATGCGAGGACGAACGGTTTCGCGTCAGGAGAAAGCCCGAAGTAAAACGCGAATTTTTTAATTACATAAAGGAATATATGTCGGAGCGCGGCATATCGGGCAGAGCCGACGGCGGCTTTGAAAAGACGACGAACCTCATATTCGGCGACGAAAAAAAAGCCGAGGTTCTCTTGACCGCGCATTATGACACGTCAAAAAGCGGCTTGACCATGCCGCCCGTATTTGTCACCAACCGCGCCGGAATAATAGGCGATATCGCCGTCATGTCGTGCATAATAGCGTTTGTCATAGCGGGAACGACGCTTTCGGGCGTGTTTTTGGGGTGGCCTTACGCGGCGTTATTCTTTGCGACTTGCGGAGTATACACGGCTTTTAGCTTTATATTTGACAACAAATTTAACTTTAACGACAACACGAGCGGCTGTATCGCGCTCCTCGACGTCGCCGACAGACTGTCAAAGAGCAACCCGGAGCTTTTTGAAAAAATCTGTTTTGTATTTTTTGACGACGAGGAAAACGGCACGCTCGGCTCTAAAAAATTAAAAAAACGGTTGATCGCCGAATCGGGAAGAGCGGAATATTCAAAAAAGATTTTGCTGAATTTTGACTGCGTAGGCGGCCGCGACAAGGATATCTGCATCTATACCCACAACCAAGACGGTCTGTCGGTCGCGAATGAAATCAAAGCCGTCGCGCCGAAAGACGCGGTTATATCCGTCTACAAAACGCCGCTGCTGCCGACGGATTCCATGCCTTTTTCGGATATACGCGCCGTGACCTTTATCTCGACGTCAAAATCGGCGATAAAAGCCCTGACCAAGCTGTCCGACACTCATTCCAAAAACGACAACTTTTTGGACGAGGCTATGATAGACTTTTATGCGACTATAGCGACGGAATATTTAAATAAAATTTGAGCGGGGCGAACGCATGAAAATGCGTTTGCTCTGAAATTTGAGTTTTTGCGGCGACGCTTTAATTGACTTTTCGCAAGAAAACAAGGTATAATAAAAATATGGAATTAGAAAAGCGGCAAGCAAAGAAATTTGAGGATATAAAGCGCGTAGACGAGAGCGGTTATGAGTTTTGGCTTGCGCGAGAGTTGCAAGGCGTGTTATATGGGAGTTAAAATGTAGCCGATTGTTTGTCGGCGGCGATAATTAAACGGAGAAACTATGATAAAAATACTAAAAGATATGATAAAAACAAGAGAGCTTTGCGGAGTCTATACCGATGCGGACGATACAAGTAAATTTTCCGTCGGATATGTTTTAGATTGCGACGAGACGTTTTTTTTATTGGAAAGTATAGATCAATACGGGAAAGCTGACGGCGTTTTGTGCAAGCCGATTGAAAAGGTTTTTAATATCGAAATAAAAAATGAGTATATAACCAATATACGGCGGTTGCTTGAATATTACGGGCGGCAAAAATATCGGGAGATAGAATGTGGTTGCGGTATGACACGTTCTTTGTTGCTCTTTGCGTTAAAAGAAAAAAAGGTTTGCGCTATAGAATTGTATGAAAGCGGAAATAAGAATATCATCGGCTTTATAAAGGACGCCGGAGACAAAATAGCGCGCGTCTTTTTAGTTACGGAAGCCGGAAAGCCCGACGGCGAAGCCTTTATAGAAATCAATAGAATCAGCCATATATCCTGTGATTCGTCCGACGAAAGAAAGATAGAACTTTTGTCGAAGCTAAACGATTAAAGATAATTGTTATCGGGAGACGAATAATAAAAGTAAAACTAATAAAAAAAGGGGCTAAGATACTATAATGAACAAAAAAGCATTAAAAATAGGAGAGTTTGTCGCCATTTATACCGATTTAGACAGCGAAAACTTCGGAGTAGGAAAAATCATTGCCGTAGACGATGATAATGTCATCATAAGCGGAGTCGAGCCGACGGGCGAGGAGAGCGGTTTGACGTTATACAAAATCAATAGTATTGTGAGAATTGAAAAGCATACGGAGTATAACGGCAAAATAGAAAGGTTCATCAAATTAAAGAACGTAAAGCTTTTTGAACATGAATTTAACAGTCAAGATATTCTGCTTGAATTGTTATTATCGGCAAAAAATAATAAAAGGATAATTGACGTTCAGTTGTTAGAAAGCAATAAAAGAGACGTGACGGGAATTGTGTCGAATGCGGATATAGAGCAAGATATTTGCGAAATTGAATCGGTAAATTACTTCGGCGAGCCGGACGGGGTTTGCTTGTTTTCGATATCGGATATTTCCTCAATAAAATACGGCGGCTGTGAAAATAAAGATATTGAACTGCTATATAATCATAATAATTATAAGAAAAAGATAAAAACCGTGTAAATTCCTATGATAAAACCGGGCGGTTGAAAAGGTTGGAGCGATAAAAAACGATATGGGGGAAACGATTATTAGCAATTTGTCTCTGATAAAAATGAACTTTGACTTTTTAAAGAAAAACGGTTTTTGCAGAAGGGTTTATTCGGATCGCAAAAAAGTTTATTCCGATCTTATATCGGACGAGGTTCATTATATAAAAAAAGGAAAGGAAATCATAGTATATACATCTTTTGAAGTGGCTAACGAGGATTTTATTATGAGCCGGTCTCTTGTCCAAACAAATAATGGGAATCGCCATGCAATAGCAGATAAAATATTTAAAGCAAGCTATTGGAGAGCCGTGATTATGTTTCATGACAAAATAACCAATGATGATATTTTTAAAGCGGGCATATTTTTATCAAACGAGTTAACCGTTTTAGAAAAGGATATTGCCGCTTGTAGCCATTCTTTAAAAGGAGAGTTGGAGACTTACGGAGCGTTTATTCAAAAAAGAACGGAGGTTGTGAACCGTTGGTGCGGGGATTAGCGTTTATGGCAAACTAATAACTTAAGTAGCTAATCGTAGAGGACAATAGCGAGTGATTGTATGGATAGATTAATTGAGGAAAAATTTGTTAGGACATTCATTGAAAAGCCGGCGCAAGATAGATTGCTCTTTGAATTGTTCTCTAAAAACAAGCGTATCGACGCGGCGCATCGCTTTGCTCATAACGCGGACAATATAATAAATCCGAAATATATTGCGGAACGAAGTCCGCGGCTTACTTATGCCGAGATAAAAACAAGTATATCAAAATATTTTGATATAAACAATAATTGCTATATTATAACGGAAAATCAATATGACGGAACATTTGAGCCGTTTGACAAAGCCTTGCAAATCGCCATGGATAATATGTCGCCCTCTATCGTCATATGCGGAGAAAACGCCGCTTTTATCAAGACGGAAACGTCGATAGGCTCGCCTGTTAAGTTTATAATAAGACGAACGAACGGGGCAGGCGGCAGGCAAGCTTAATTTGTTTCTTTTGCATTCGGCGCATAGAAAAAAGGAAATAAAGAAAATTGAAGCTATTAGGAGAAAGCTATGAGCAACATAAAAATCTTTGAAAACAAAAATATCCGTTCTCATTGGGATGCGGAAAAAGAGGAACGGTACTTTTCCGTAGTTGATATTTGCAACGTCCTTAAGGACAGCGAATCAAAGGATGCGGCCGCTCTTTGACGTCCGATTGCGCGCGGCAAAAAAAATCTGAACTTTCGGTGCAAAATCTTTTGAATTTCACATAAATTTTTCTTTACTTTTTTTTTTTGTAGTACTATAATAAAAGGCAGAAAATTACGGAGGATATCACAACAGTGAAGAACTTAGGCTACTACAACGGAAGATATGACGAATTGGAAAAGATGACGATTCCGTTCAACGACAGGGTTTGTTTTTTTGGAGACGGCGTTTATGACGCTACATATAGCGCAAATTATAAGATTTACGCGCTTGACGACCACATAGACCGCTTTTTTAACAGCGCGGGCTTGCTTGACATCAATTTGCCGGTGACAAAGCAAGAGATGAAAGACCTTTTGAAGGATATGGTCAAAAAGGTCGAGACCGGCGACCTCTTTGTCTATTGGCAGGCGACGAGGGGAACTCAAGTCAGAAATCATTCGTTTGACCCTAAAATTAAGGCCAACATATGGATAGTATTGAAGCCGGCAAAGATAAAGGACGTGACAAAGAAGCTCAAGGTCATAACCGCCGAGGATACGCGCTTTTTGCATTGCAATATCAAGACGCTCAATCTGCTTCCGAGCGTTATGGCGTCGCAAAGAGCCGAGAGTATCGGTTGCGACGAAACTATTTTGCACAGAGGCGGACGGGTTACTGAATGCGCCCACAGCAACATATCGATAATCAAGGACGGCAAATTTATAACCGCGCCTACCGACCGCCTCATACTCCCGGGAATTACGAGAATGCACATAATCAGAGTGTGCAAAAAGCTTTGCATACCCGTAGACGAAACGCCGTTTAACGTCGCGGACTTATTTTCCGCCGACGAGGTAATTATATCGAGCGCGGGTCAGCTTTGCATAGGCGCGTCGGAGGTTGACGGCAAGCCCGTCGGAGGAAAGGCGCCCGAGCTTCTCAAAAGGATACAGGACGCTTTGCTTGAAGAATTTTATGAAGAAACAAAATAATAATAACGCCTAAAAAAAGGAGACCAGGCAAAATGACGCAGGACGAATTGACCAAGCTCAACATAGGACAAAACCTTGACAATCTGATGAATCTCGACCCGAGAGGGTACGGAGTTTGCAGAATCTTATATAAGGCGGCGAGAGAGTATACCGGCAAGCCCTTGACGATAAACGCCGCCGAAAGGCTTATCGGTCTGGTAAAGGAAAACGATATCGTATATATCATAACGGGCTTTGTGCTTTTGTCGCACAAAAAGGCCGAGATGGACGGCATTATCGGCGCGATGTTTATCGCGCGCGCGCTCGTAAAGGCCTTTAAGGCAAAGCCCGTCATAGTTTGCCCGGAGGATAACCTCGAGGCGGTCAGACGGCTGTCGCGCGTTATGGGCTTGCACCTATACGAGGATATCGAGGAATTAAAGGAATATCCCGTCTCGATGGGCGTTGTAACCTTTACCAAATATGCGGGAAAGGCAAAGGCGCAGGCTCTTCAAATGTTAAAGACCGCGACGCCTCCCGTCGTAATTTCGACGGAGGCTCCCGGCGCGAACAAAAAAGGCGTTTATCACAACGCGACGGGGCTTGACGTGACAAAGCTTGAGGCCAAGACCGATATATTTTTTAAGACGGCAAAGGAAAAGGGCATACCGACGATAGCCATAGGCGACCTCGGCAACGAAATCGGCATGGGCGCGATAGGCGGACATATAAACAAATATATACCTTATGCGGCCGAGGGCCGCTGCCGTTGCGGCTGCGGCGGCGGGATTGCCGCAGACAGCGCGGCCGACGACATAATAACCGCGACGGTCTCCGACTGGGGCGCGAACGCGCTCGTCGCGGCGTTGGCCTTTTTGAAGGGCGACCATGAAATATTGCACGGCGACGAGGACCAAAAACGGGCGATCTATACCGCGTCGGAAAGCGGAATGATAGACATGTACGGCTGGCTGATTCCGTCTATCGACGGGTTTGATATCGAGATAAATTTGGCGATACTCAGGCTAATGCGCGAGTGCATTTCCTATGCGCCTAAGCTGGTAGACGCCTGCAAAACGTGGTTTGAAAAGGTAGACGAGCTGAGATTTTTTGAGGAAAACAAATAATCGTGGCATTGGAAAATATACGCTTTCGGGAGAGGATAATATGACTGCGGAATTTTTGACGGCGGGCGATACGGCTTTGGTCATGCAATTCGGAAACGAAATAAGCGAGGCCTTAAACGGCCGCGTAAAAGAGGTGAAAGACGCGCTGCAAGCGCGCCCTATAGACGGAATAACCGAGGTCGTGCCGACCTTTCGTTCTCTGCTGATATATTATAAGCCCGAGGTTATAAGCTTTGACCGCCTCGTCGAAAGGCTCGGCGGCATAAGCGCAGTCGGCGGCGCGGTTTCAAAAAAATCTAAAAAAATCGTTCACATTCCCGTCGCCTACGGCGGCGTATACGGCGAGGACATAGACGGCGTGTCCGAGCATACGGGGCTGTCTATAGCCGACATTATTTCTATTCATTCGGCGACGGAATATCTCGTCTATATGCTCGGCTTTCTTCCGGGCTTTCCTTATCTCGGCGGCATGGACAAGCGTCTGAACGCCCCGAGACTAAAAAATCCGAGAACAAAAATTCCCGAAGGCTCGGTGGGAATAGGCGGCGAGCAGACGGGAATATATCCGCTTGCCTCCCCGGGCGGCTGGCGGCTGATAGGCAGAACCCCCGTCAAGCCCTATGACCCGTCGCGGACGCAGCCGTTTCTCTATGACGCGGGCGATTACATAAAATTTTTTCCGATAGATTTTGACGAATATGAAAAAATCAAACGCGCAGTCGACGACGGAAGCTATTCTTGCCGCACGGAGGTGAGATAATGGGCATAAAAATAACAAACGTCGGGCCGGTTTCGACGATTCAGGACGCGGGACGCACGGGCTTTATGGCGTTCGGCTTTCAAGCGTCGGGAGCTATGGATAAGACGGCGTTTAACATAGCCAATATACTTGTCGGAAACGACAAGGACGAGTCCGCAATCGAAATGACGCTCGTCGGAATAAGCGGCCGGTTTACCTCGGACGCCGTTATAGCGATAACGGGCGCGGACGTTTCACCCGAAATAAACGGCGGCTCTATACCGCGCTATATGGCAATAAATGTCAAAGAGGGCGACGTTCTCACTTGCTCGTTTGCAAAGAGCGGCTGCCGCGCCTATTTGGCCGTGCAGGGCGGTTTTTATTTAAAAAAGGTCATGGGCAGTTATTCGACAAACATAAAATGCGGAATAGGCGGCTATATGGGCAGACCGCTCAAAAACGGCGATTTGCTCTATTTTAACAGCGTAAGCCCCTTGACCGGCGCAATAGAAAACAGAAAGACCGACATACCCGTGCCGCCCGCGTTTCCCGTCGAAATCAGGGCGGTATTAGGTCCGCAGGACGATTATTTTACCGACGGGGGGATTGCGGCGTTGTTCGGCGGCGAATATAAGGTGACAAACGACTCCGACAGAATGGGAATAAAGCTCGACGGAGCCGCCGTCGAAAGCAAAAACGGCGTCGACATCATATCCGACGGCATACCGCTCGGCGCGATTCAGATTCCCGCGTCGGGCAAGCCGATAATAATGGCGGCCGACCGTCAGACCGTCGGCGGCTACGCAAAAATCGCCGTCGTCATATCGTCGGACATGCCGCTTTTGGCTCAGTTAAAGCCGGGCGATACGCTGACCTTTAAGAGAGCTTCGCTCGAGGAGGCGCAAAGGGCGTATTTTGACGGAATAGAAAAAATAAACGCGTTGCAGGCAAAATTCGGGAGGCTTATACCGCCGCCTCCCGCCGCCGCGGCAAAAAGCGGCGTTGCGCCGCAAAAAAGCATTATGGAGAGGATAAAAAAACTATGGAAGGGATAGACAACTTAAAATACGCGGACATGCAACCGAAGGCCGTCAGAGCCTTGATAAGAAAGGGTGAGATAGATTGGAATACGTCCGGCATGTGCGCAGGCTACGCGCAGGCCAATCTGGTCGTTTTGCCAAAGAAGTACGCCTATGATTTTTTGCTGTTCGCGCAGAGAAATCCCAAGTCGTGCCCCGTTTTGGAGGTGGGCGACACGGGCAGCCGCGCGCTTAGACACATAGCCAAGGACGCGGATATCGCAAAGGATTTGCCTAAATACAGGATTTATGAAAAGGGCATTTTGACGGGCGAATATACCGACGTAAGCGGGTTTTGGCGCGACGACCTCGTCGTCTTTCTCATCGGGTGCAGCTTTTCGTTCGAGTCGGCTCTGCTCGACGCGGACGTTCCCGTCAGGCACATAGAGGAGGGCAAAAACGTGCCCATGTATACGACGGATATAGACTGCGTTCCCGCCGGAGTCTTTAGCGGAAAAATGGTCGTCAGTATGCGTCCTATACCGCGCGGCAAGGTGGTCAGATCGGTGACGGTAACAGCCTCGATGCCGAGGGTTCACGGCTCGCCGATTCACATAGGCGACCCGTCGGCTATAGGCATAAGGGACATAAATAAGCCCGAATTCGGCGACGCGGTGACGATAAACGAGGGCGAAACGACGGTGTTTTGGTGTTGCGGAGTTACGCCTCAATCGGTGATGATGAATTCTAAACCCGATTTTGTCATAACGCACGCGCCGGGACACATGTTTATAACCGATATCAAAAATAACGACCTAAAGGATTAATAGAGGAGGACGGTTTTATGGCGAACAAAAAGGTAGATTTAAATTGCGACCTCGGCGAAAGCTTCGGCGCGTATACTATCGGACTCGACGAGGAGGCGATAAAATATATCACCTCGGCAAACGTCGCCTGCGGCTATCACGCATCCGACCCTTTGGTCATGGAAAAGACCGTCGGGCTTTGCAAGCTTAACGGCGTTTCCGTCGGCGCGCACCCGGGCTTTCCCGACCTTTTGGGGTTCGGGAGGCGCAATATCGACGTTACGCCGGAGGAGGCCAAGGCCTACGTCTTATATCAGACGGGCGCGCTTTATGCCTTTGCGAGGGCTAAGGGCGTCGAGCTTAGGCATATAAAGCCGCACGGCGCGCTCTATAACATGGCGGGAAAGGATATGACGCTTGCTAAAGCCGTATGCGAAGGAATAAAGGAGTTTGACAAGGACTTGATTTTGTTGGGTCTGTCGGGAAGCGCGATGATAGCCGCCGCCGGCGAAACCGGCCTTAAGGTCGCAAAGGAGGTCTTTGCCGACAGAGGCTATGAGGACGACGGCTCGCTTGTCAAGAGGGGCAAGCCGGGAGCTATGATAACCGACGAGGAGCAGGCCGTGGCGCGCGTCGTCAGAATGGTCAAGGAAGGCAGGGTGACGACGGTTTCGGGCAAGGATATAGACATAGAGGCGCATTCGGTTTGCGTTCACGGCGACGGGCCTAAGGCTCTGGAATTCGTCAAAAAAATAAGCCGCGCCCTTCGCGCCGCGTCAATCGAAATCGCGGACTTGAGAGAGGTTATAGCCGGGGCTTAAAGCCGATAAAAAACGGACGATAAAGGATATTATGGAAAGAACGTACTTAAAGATAGATTTAGACGCCGTCAGGCACAACGTAGGGCTTGCCGGCGGCAAGACGGGCGCGAGGGTCTTTGCGATAATAAAGGCCGACGCATACGGTCACGGCGCGATAGAGCTTGCGAGAGAGCTTCAAGACACGGTCTACGGCTTTGGGCTTGCGATTCCCGAGGAGGCCGTACAGCTTAGACGGGCGGGAATAAAAAACCCTCTGCTCATTCTCGGCAACATAGTCGGGGACAGCTTGACCGACGTTTTTGATTACGGACTTCTGCCGTCGGTGTCAAACCTCGAAACGGCAAAAAAGCTGTCGTCGCTCGCAAGGGAGCGCGGCATAGTTTTGGATATTCATATCGGCGTAGACACCGGCATGGGCAGAATAGGCTTTTTGCCCGGCCAAAGGACGGAGCTGCTCGCCGTGGCCGCCCTGCCTAATATCAAAATCACGGGGCTTTGCACGCATTACGCCTCGGCGGACGAGACGGATAAGACTTATGCAAAAAGACAAAAGGAGATTTTTGCGGACGTAGCGGAGTTTTTGGAGCAAAACGGCATAAAAATCGACTGCAGGCATATAAGCAACAGCGCGGGAATAATCGAGTTTGACGCGGGGCATTACGACGCGGTTCGTTCGGGAATAATGACCTACGGGCTTTATCCGTCAAAGGAGACGGCGCAGGATTTCGGCTTGCGCCCCGTCATGTCGTGGTACGCTGCGGTCAGCCACATAAAGGTCTTGCCGAAAGGGTGCGGAATAAGCTACGGAAGCACCTACGTCACCCAAAGGCCGACAAAGATAGCGACTATTCCGATAGGGTACGCCGACGGCTATCCGCGCGCGCTGTCGGGCAAGGGTAAGGTCATAATAAACGGGCGTTTCGCGCCGATAATCGGCAGGGTCTGTATGGATCAGTTTATGGCGGACGTTACCGATATCGACGGCGTAGACGTAGGAAGCCAAGCCGTCATAGTGGGGAGCTCGGACGGCTTAAAGATAACCGTCGAGGAGCTTGCCGACGCGGCTAACAGCTTTAATTACGAATTTGTCTGCGGAGTGGGGCTGCGCGTTCCCAAAATTTATTTTAGGGACGGCAAGCCCGTCAAGAGAATAAGCTATGTTGAAAAATTAAATTTTTAACAAAGTTAAAAAAACGGGGTCAAATTACTTGCTAAATTTGCAAGTTTTGGTTACAATATTACAAGTAAAAGTTTGTGAAAAATTTTTGGAGGAAACATTTAATGGCAAACGTAGTAAAAGTGGGCATTAACGGTTTCGGACGTATCGGACGCCTGGTATTCAGAGCGGCGGCCAATAATCCGAAGGTTCAAGTCGTCGCGATAAACGATCCGTTTATCGATCTCGAATACATGAAGTATATGCTGAAATATGACAGCATTCACGGTCAGTTTAAGGGCAAGATAGACGATAAAGACGGCAAGCTCGTCGTCAACGGAAAGGAAATCACGGTATTCGCCGAGAAAGACGCGGCGGCTATCAAATGGGCGGAGGCCGGCGCGGAGTATATCGCGGAGGCTACCGGCGTATTCACCGACATAGCCGGCGCGTCCGCGCACTTTGCCGGCGGCGCAAAAAAGGTCGTCATCACCGCTCCGTCAAAGGACGCGCCGATGTTCGTCATGGGCGTCAATCAGGGCAAGTATACCAAAGACCTCAAGGTCATTTCCAACGCCAGCTGCACGACAAACTGTCTCGCGCCTTTGGCTAAGGTCATCAACGACAAATTCGGAATAGTCGAGGGACTTATGTCGACGATTCACTCGACGACGGCCACACAAAAGACCGTCGACGGTCCTTCCAAAAAAGATTGGAGAGGCGGCCGCGCGGCTTCTAACAACATTATCCCGTCGAGCACGGGAGCGGCTAAGGCCGTCGGAAAGGTCATTCCCGAGTTGAACGGAAAGCTGACGGGTATGTCGTTCAGAGTTCCTACTCTCGACGTGTCCGTAGTCGATTTGACCTGCAAGCTTGCAAAGGCTACCACCTATGAGGCAATCAACAAGGCCGTTCTCAAAGCGTCTAAGGGCGCGTTAAAGGGCGTTTTGCAATACGTCGAGGACGACGTAGTCTCTACCGACTTTATCGGAAACCCTTATACGTCGATATACGACTCTAAGGCCGGAATCATGCTCAACCCTACGTTTGTAAAGCTCGTGGCGTGGTATGACAACGAGTGGGGCTATAGCAACAAGGTCGTAGACCTCATCGAATATATCGCCGGGGTAGACGCGCAATAGTAGACGCGCAATAAAAGTGATATTATCTTAAAATCTTAATCATCATAAAGAGAGAGAAGGTTTTCCCAAAAAAAGCTTTCTCTCTTTTTTTTATAGGACGGCGCCGCGCAGCCGCCCCCGTGCGCGCGGAAATACGCTCCGGATTGAGTGTGACAAGGCAATAGTCGCAACGCCGCGCGACCGCCCGTGCGCGCGGAAACGCGAGCAAAAAGCGGCGTTTTGTGTAATATGTCGCGTCGCGCAGTATTCCGCAAAACCGCGTTTTTTGGAATACTGTGCGGCTTTTTGTATAATTTGCCGCATAAATGTGGAATAATCGCTTGCATTATTGTCGTTTTTTTGGTAATATAATGACATTAAGCTTTCCGGTATTTTTTATTTATCGGTCGGTTTTAGTCATTTTTTAGGAGGATTTCAGGGATTATGAAACTATCGCAAAAGATCAAAAACGACGCGGTCGACTATATGGTCGGCGGCATCGGCTATGTAATCGACACGTTTGAAAAGCGCGCTCCGGGGAGTAAGGGCGAAAAAGACGCTCAGGACTATTTTAATTCCGAGCTTGCAAAGACCTGCGACAGCGTAAAGACGGAGGAATTCACATTGAGTCCCGACGCGTTTATGGACTGGATTTATATAACCGCAAGCCTTATGATTGCCGGCTTTATCTCTTACTTCTTTTTGCCGGTATTGGCTATCGCGCTTCTTTTGATAGCCTTTATTCCTTTGATTTCGCAATTAGTCATGTATAAAACGCTTATCGACCCGCTCTTTAAGAAAAAAACGTCGGTCAACGTTGTCGGCGTTATAAAGCCGACGGGAACAGTCAAGAGAAGAATAATCATAAACGGTCACGCCGACGCTACGCAAGAATGGCATTGGCACTACAAATTCGGAATGAAAGGCCTTTTGGTCGTCGTCGCCGCGTCGCTTGTCGGAGCGTTCTATATCATCGGTCTATCGATAGCGGCCTTGATAACAAACGGCGCGGAGCCTGCCGTCGCAAGCGGCGTTTTGCTGATACTCGGGCTGTGCGGACTTGTCTTTGTGGTATTTTGGGTCGCGCTCTATAAGTTCCACGACAAAAAGGTCATAGTCGACGGCGCGAACGACAATCTGACGGCTTGCTATGTGTCGTTAGCCGTTCCTAAAGCCTTTAAAGAGGGGGGAATTAAGCTCAAAAACACGGAGCTTTGCGTTCTCATCTCCGGCTCGGAGGAGGCCGGCTTGCGCGGCGCAAAGGCCTTTGCAAAGGCGCACAAGGAAGAGTATTCCGACGTTGAGACTATCGTCGTCTGCATGGAGACGCTTAGAGAGGCCGAGCATTTCAGCTTGTACACCAAGGACATAAACGGCACGGTAAAGACCGACCTCGACGTGGCGGGTCTCGTCAGAGAGGCCGGCAAGAGCAACGGTGTAGACTTAAAATACGCGACGGTTTCTTTGGGCGCGACCGATTCGGGCGCGTTTGCGCAGGCCGGCTTTAAGTCCACCTGCCTCGCGGCTATGGCTCATAACCTGCAAGATTACTATCACACGCGCCGCGACACCAAGGACAACCTCGACCCCGCGGTTATAGGAAAGGCGTTTGATATAGTCACCGACGCGATATTTTTGTATGACGAAAAGGGTTTGTAGTATTAGCGGTTAGGAAACAGCGGTCAGTGAATAGTGGCGGCGGTTAAAAGCGTCGCCACTAAAGCTTGCCGTCAATAGCTATTTTCAATGCTGTTGATTACATTAGAGCTTATAAACTGCCGGAGGATATAGTGTCAAAAAAGAAAATCGCTTTATCGTCTGATAGCGGCGCGTTTCCGTCGGAAACGCCGTTTTTTCGTGATATATTTGAGCTGATAAACAAAGCGCGCGTCGGCTTAACGCAAGCCGTAAATACGACAATGGTTGTCACTTATTATGAAATCGGGCGGCGGATTATTGAAAATGAGCAGAAGGGGGCAACGCGCGCCGAATATGGAGAGCAAGTTATAAAAAGGCTTTCCGAGTATTTAACCGCCGGGTTTGGCAAAGGCTTTTCTATTGCAAACCTCAAGCTGATTCGTCAATTTTATTTGGTGTATTCCGGAAATCAAATTGGCGAAACAGTGTTTAGCCAATTCAATCCCGCCATAAGTTGGTCGCATTATATTCAGCTTATGCGTATTTCTAATCCCGACGAACGCAAGTTTTACGAGCATGAAATTGCGGCGAACGGTTGGAGCTTTCGAGAATTTTCGCGGCAGTTTGACACTTCGTTGTATGAGAGAATTGCGCTCTCAATGGATAAAAATAGGGTAATGGAGTTGGCGGCGCATGGGCAGATAGTTCAAACTCCGGCCGACATTTTCAAAGACCCGTATGTGCTTGAATTTACGGGATTGCCGGAAAAGACAGACTACACCGAGCAAAAACTCGAAAAAAGGTTGATTGACCATATTCAAGAGTTTTTACTTGAACTCGGAAAAGGGTTTACATTTGTCAAGCGGCAGGCGCGGTTTACATTCGATGAAGAATCGTTTTATGTCGACCTCGTGTTTTACAATCGGATTTTGCGTTGCTTTGTGCTTATAGACCTTAAAATCGGAAAGATTAAACACCAAGATATCGGTCAAATGCAAACTTATGTAAATTATTATGACCGCATGGTTAAGTTGCCTGATGAGAATAAAACAATCGGAATAGTGTTGTGCAAGGACAAGAAGGACGCTCTCGTAGAAATGATGTTACCGGAAGAGAACAAGCAGATTTTTGCGGCTAAATATCAGACGGTATTGCCGAGCAAAGAAGAACTTAAAAAAGCCCTCGAAACCGGCGAATAGAAATATACAATTTGGTGAGCAGCGGTCAGTGATTAGCGGCGGTATTTAGTAGACAGTGTGCTTTTGGCGCAATAGCCGTTGTAGGGGCGGACGCCCCTACAAGTAATTTTTGTGCAAGCTTATGATTGCAAACAAACAATCCGGAACGCGGGGGAAAATATGACCCCGCGTTTTTTTGGGAGCGAACGCGCAACGAGCGCGTTTCCCCTACACAGGGCTTGCGCGACCGCGCAAGCCCTAAAAAAAACTGCGTTTTTGACACGCTTTGACTATGAGTAAGCCGTCAACTTTATTTAGGGCAACCAAAAACCGCGCTTTTTGGTTGCCCCCATTAACGGACAAAGTCCGCGAAAAGGGGTGAATTGCGGCAATCTCGTTGCCGCAAGAGGGGAAACCCGGCGAGCGGAGCGCATGCGCAACGAGCGCGTTGCCCCTACACAGGGCTTGCGCAAATGCGCAAGCCCTAATAAAAGCCATATAAATCCCTATAAAAAAATATTTTACGAGATATATTGACTATTTTCATAAAGTTTGATATAATGATAGGCATTGAGGTTAATTGTATTATGCCGCTTGCTAAAGAACTGAGAGATCCCATATATCTTTTCCATAGGGGAGTCAACTACGAAGCGCACAAGCTGTTTTCGCCGCGTCCGATAAAAATCGGCGGCAAGGACGGCTGGGTTTTTCGCGTATGGGCGCCGTCGGTTTTTGGCGTTTCGGTCGTCGGAGATTTTAACGGGTGGGATAAGGACAAAAATCCCATGGACAGAATTTCGGACGAGATATACGAAACAGTCGTTTTTGGGCTTAAAGAATACGACAATTATAAATATTGCATAATCCAAAACGACGGGAGTTGCGTTTTTAAGTCGGATCCTTACGCCTATCACGGCGAAACGCCGCCGGCTAACGCGTCTAAGCTCTATGTCTTAGACGGCTACCGTTGGAGCGACAAAAAATGGATGACGGCAAGAAACGGTTATAATCCCTATTCGTCGCCAATAAACATATATGAGATGCACTTAGGCTCGTGGCGCAGAAACGCCGACGGCTCTTATATGAGCTATTCGATGATAGCCGACGAGCTTATACCCTATATCAAGTCGATGAATTATACGCATATAGAGCTTTTGCCCGTCACCGAATTTCCCTTTGACGGCAGCTGGGGCTATCAGGTTACGGGCATGTTCGCGCCGACCTCGCGGTTCGGAACGCCAAAGGACTTTATGCGCTTTGTCGACCGTCTGCACAACGCCGGCATAGGCGTCATTCTCGATTGGGTGGCGGCGCATTTTCCTAAGGACGCGCACGGGCTTTTTGAATTTAACGGCAAAAGCCTCTACGAATACGCCGACCCCCTAAAGCGCGAGCACGAGGATTGGGGAACCGTCATATTTGACTACGGCAGACCGGAAATAAGGAGCTTTCTCATTTCCTCCGCGGAATATTTCGCTTCGGTTTATCACATAGACGGAATAAGAGTCGACGCGGTCGCGTCAATGCTCTATTTAGATTACGGCAGGAGCGGCAAGGCCGCGGCAAAAAATATCGACGGCGGCAATTATAATCTGGAGGCCATAGAGTTTTTGCGCGACCTAAACACGGCGGTTTTGTCGAGAAACGAGGGTTTTCTCATGATAGCCGAGGAGTCTACCGCCTTTCCGATGATAACGAGACCGAGCTACGACGGCGGTTTGGGCTTTAACTTCA
This sequence comes from Clostridiales bacterium, assembly GCA_031273825.1. Lineage (GTDB taxonomy): Bacteria > Bacillota > Clostridia > Christensenellales > JAISNN01 > JAISNN01. The sequence goes on along the minus strand of JAISRB010000095.1, from coordinate 16,032 downwards.
AGTGGAATATGGGGTGGATGAACGATACTTTGAGATACGCCTCGCTCAATCCTTTTTTTAGAAAGGACAACCACGCGCTTCTGACCTTTCCGATAACCTACGCCTATTCCGAAAACTACGTTTTGCCGCTGTCTCACGACGAGGTCGTCCACGGCAAGCGTTCGCTCATAGAAAAAATGCCGGGAAGCTACGACGAAAAGTTTTCCGCCCTCAAGGCTCTTTTTGCCTATATGCTTGCCGAGCCGGGCAAAAAGCTGTTGTTTATGGGCGGCGAATTTGCGCAATTTATCGAATGGGACTATAAAAAGCAGCTTGATTGGCAGCTTTTAGACTATCCTAAGCACAAAAAATTTCAGACCTACGTCAAGACGCTAAACAAGCTTTACGCCTCAAACAAAGAGTTTTTTGAGCTTGATTGCAGCTTTGACGGCTTTAAGTGGATTGTCGTAGACGACAAAATTCAAAATATAGCCGTATTCAAGAGATGCGCCTTAGACGGCGGCTATATCATCGCCGCGATAAACTTTTCGCCAGTGGCGCGTCAAAAATATGAGATAGGCGTGCCGTCCGACGGGAGCTACAAGATAATACTAAACAGCGAAAGCGCGGCCTTCGGAGGAAGCGTAAAGAGCAATTCGACGCTAAAGGCGAGAAAATCGGCGCAGCCGCGGCACGGCGAGGAGTATATCTTGAGATTGAATATTCCCGCGAACGCCGCCATGTTTATCAGACCTATAGCGTTAAGCGGATACAAAAAATAAAACGGCCGGCGGTTTTTCGCCGAAAGGGGTGTGAGCCATGAAACAAAGAAAAGAATGCGTCGCAATGCTTCTTGCGGGAGGACAGGGAACGAGACTCGGCGTTTTGACGAGTCAGGTGGCAAAACCGGCGGTGCCGTTCGGCGGAAAATACCGAATCATAGATTTTACGCTTTCTAACACCGTCAATTCGCATATCGACACAATCGGGGTATTGACGCAATATCAGCCCTTTGAACTGAATACATATATCGGCAACGGTCAACCGTGGGATTTGGACAGACTGAACGGCGGCGTTTTTGTCCTTCCTCCGTTTATGAGGGCAAAGTCGGGCGAATGGTATAAGGGCACGGCTAACGCTATCTATCAAAACATAGCCTTTATAGACAGGTACAACCCCGAATACGTTTTGGTGCTGTCGGGAGACCATATCTACAAAATGGACTATTCGCTTATGCTCGACTCCCACAAAAAAAACAAGGCTGATTGCACGATAGCCGTCATCGACGTGCCGCTGTCGCAAGCGTCGAGATTCGGAATTATGAGCGCGGACGAAAAGGGCAGGGTGACGGAATTTGAGGAAAAGCCGAAAAAGCCGAAGGGCACAAAGGCCTCCATGGGTATATATATATTTACGTGGGAAAAGCTAAAGGCGTATCTCATAGCCGACGAGGACGATAAATCGTCTCAAAACGATTTCGGAAAGAACATAATAACCAATATGCTAAAAAACGGCGAAAAGCTTTATGCGTACTCTTTTAAGGGCTATTGGAAGGACGTGGGAACGATATCCAGCCTTTGGGAGGCCAATATGGATTTGCTCGATAAAAATTCGGGAATAAATCTCAACGATACGGGTTGGAAAATCTACGCGAGAAATTCAGCCGAGCCGCCGCACTATCTCGGACTAAACGCAAAAATAGAAAACAGCCTCGTCAGCGAGGGCTGCGAAATCGACGGAACTCTTAGAAATTCTATTTTGTCGCACAGCTGTACCGTCGGCAAGGGCGCAATCGTCGAAAATTCGATAGTCATGCCGGGCGCGGCCATAGACGAAAACGCCGTCGTCAGATACGCCATAATAGGGCCGGGCGCGGTCGTCAAAAAGGGCGCGCAAATAGGCGAAAATCTCACCGCCGCCGCAGAAAACGGCGAATGGGAGATAGCCTTGATAGGGCCGGATACGGTTATAAAAGAGGGAGAAGTCGTACTAAAAGGAAAAATGATATAGGGGCGGGCAACCAAAAAGCGCGGTTTTTGGCTGCCCTGATAAAACGGCGGCGGACGCGCGAAAAAAGTTTTAATTCGCAAACCCTGTAAAAGCTTGCTTTATTGCGGCTTTTATGGTACAATAGGGCTTATGGAAAGTATATTCATGACACCGTCAAAGCTTTGGGGCGATTATGACCCTAAGTCGGGTTCCTTAGACGCGGAGTGCGTATTCGAGGAGACGGACGGCGAAATTATACGCAAAAAATATCTGTTCACCTCCGAAAAGACGGACGGCGGAGAGGTGAGAGTTCTTTGCTCTATCCTTCAAAAAAAGGACGGCGCAAAAAATTCGGCGGTATTATACGCCGCAGACCTCTTTAAGGGCGCGGATAAGGAGCTTATTTTGCGTCTGGCAAACGACGGAAGCTTAGTGGCCGTCATCGAATTTATGCCGACGGAGACCGCTCCGTCGACGGTCTACCGGGGCGAATTCGCCCACGGAAAGCCCAACGCCGCCTCGGAGCGTTTTTTGAAGGCCGAGCCGTCGGCGAGGCATACCTCGTGGTTTATCTGGGCAAAGATGATAAGGCGGGCCGCCGTCTTTGTCGGTAGCGTTTTGGGGATAGACGACATAATATTAGCCGCCGAAAACACATCGTCTACCGCCGCGTATATGGCGGCCGGCTCCGACTCAAGCAAGACCTTTAAGGGCGTGGTTTCGATATTCGGGTGCGGCTATACGGCCTATCGCGGATTGTATAAATATTCGGGAAAGAGTCTCGAAATCGACGAGGAAAGACAGACCTATATTTCTGGCATAGAGGCGCAGACATATGTTAAGTTTTTGAGCGTTCCGTCGCTCATGCTTTTGTCGACAAACAGCGAATTCGGAGACCTTGACAGAGGAATGGATTTGTTTGACATGACGGACGGCGACAAGACCCTCATAATAAGCCCTAATCTGCGCGACAGAATAACCGCCGCGGCGGCCGACAACCTCATAATGTGGCTAAACCGCGTCTTTGACGGCGGTGAAAAGCGCGTGAGAAACCCTCAGGCGAGCATAACCGTCAGCGAGGACAAATATTATTTTAACCTCAAAGCCCCTGACTTTGACGGCATAGAGTCGGTCGGCGTATATTATAGCGTCACCAACGAGCTGCCCTATTTCAGAGAATGGAAGAGCCTCAAGGCCGAGGAGGTCAGCGGCGGAGAGTATATCGCAAAAATCGACGTTGACAATCCCGCGATAATATTTGCCTTTGCCAACATCTCATATAAGGGCGGAGAGGTAGTGTCGAGCAAGTGCGCGGCAAAGAGCTTTGACAAAAGAGAGCCGCAGGCGAGAACTCCGAGCAACCGGATAATATATTCGACGGATACGGGCGTAACCTTTGTTCCGTCCTCTAAAAACGGACTTATCGCGGAGGAAAACATAATAACGCTTGCCGAGGGCGCGTATTCGATTAAGGGCGTCACGTCGAGCGAGGGCGCAATGATAAATTACGGCGTAGGCACGACGGGCATAAACGACGACGACGCAGCGGCGATAGTCTTTGACGCTTACACCGCAAGGGACGTCGAATTTTCTGTCAATATCTACAAAAGCGCGGAGGAGGGGCTGGAGATTTATACCTGCCGCGTCGCGCTTAAGGCCTCGGACGAATGGCGCAAAACGTCGCTGTCGCCGCGAATGTTTCTCATGACGGGCAACGGCGCGGTCAGGCAGGCCGACGGCTTCGGCGGCATAAAAATGCTCGAAATAGAAGGGGCGCGGGAAGTGGTTTTTAACAACGTGCTTTTTGTTTAGGACGCGCCGGCTGATTAAAAATAAAAAAGATAGAACCTCAAAAAAATAACTCAAAAAGGATGAAACGATGAACGGAAACACCACCTTGCCGCCGTCGGCTTTAAAAAAGCCGACGAGAAAAAGTAGTTTTATAACGGATATTTTAATATTAGTTTTTGTAGTTATGCTGTCGTTTACGGCGTCCGTCGTATTAAAAGAATACGTTTTTGTGACGACCGAGGTCAAAGGCTCGTCGATGGACTACACCTTAGTCGGAATCGAAGGCTCTAACGATATAGTCTATTTATTTCTGACAAAAAAAATAAAAAACGGCGATATAGTACGCGCGGCAAATCCCGATCCGGGTGAAATCGATCAGGATGGAAACGCCATCGATTATATCATCAAGCGCGTCATAGCCTCCGAGGGCGACGTCTTGGAGATCAGATACGAATACAAGGATTTCAGCGGAACCGCCGCGGAAAGAAACGAGCTGCGCGACAAGGGCTTTGAGTTTGTCGACGGCGGTCAGAGATATATCGAGGGCGTAGTATATCTAAACGGCGGCAGGCTTGACGAGCCTTATCTAAAAGACTTCGGCGTCACCTATATCAGAGAAAAAACCTCTCCCTACGGAATTATTTATGAGAATCTGAAGCTGACGGTGCCGAAGGGTCACGTCTTTCTCATGGGAGACAACCGCCGCGTCAGTAAGGACAGCAGAATGTTCGGAACGGTAGCTCTCGACGCCGTTTTCGGCAAGGCCTTTATGGCGCTCAGAGACGGAAAAATCGTAATGCTAAAATAAACCGCGGCTTTAAGCTCCGCGCCTTTCTCAAAAAAAAGGCCGGAGCGTTTATAGCGCGGACAGAGCCGTAAAGCGGTGACAAATAAAATAACGGACGGTCGAATAAACATGAAATGGTATTCAAAATTAACGCTTGAAAGAGCCGAAAGGGTCGCGCCTTTGCAGCCGCCGGCGCCTTCTTTTTTTAAATCCGGGAGAATCAAGAGGACGTGGGACGTCCTCTTTATCGAATATAAAACGCTTTTTTCGGTCAATCTGCTCATCGCGGCGGCGTTTCTTCCGTTTTTGATTTTTTTAATGTACATATCGGGACGCGTAACCGAGACGATAGGCTCGTTTGAATACGCCCTGAACACCGGAATAGGCTATCCTATGACCTCGGTCGAGAACGCCGGAAAAATCATAGAGCTTGTCTCGTCGATAAGGCGCGATTTGATATACGCGTTTTTGTTGCTCCTGATACCCGGGCCTTTTTTGTCGGGCGTTTTTAGCGTCACGCGGCTGCTCGGGTGGGGGCATTCGGGCGTAAAGGTCTTTAAGGTCTTTTTAGAAGGGCTAAAAAAGCATTGGTGGAAGTACGCCGCCGTCTATTCGGCTTTGATAGCCGTCTTGTTCGGCGTCGTCTATTTCGGGTTTTATCACTATGAAAACACGCTTAACGGCGCGTCCGCCGTCTTTGGCTGGCTGATTTTTGCCGCGCTTGCCGTCGCGGCCTTGACGGCGGTGTGCTTTGCGGCCTATTGCTTTGTCATGATTCCGATATACGATTTGAAATTCGGGAGCGTATTAAAGAACGCCGCGCTGTATACCGTCGGCTTATATCCCGTCAATATGGGAATAACCTTGATATCGTGCCTGCCGTTCTTTTTGATTTTTACCGGCAATATGACGGTGATAGTCATAACTATCGTAATCGCCGTCTTTATTCTCCTGTCGATATACGCGCTCGTATTCGACGCGTTTTGCGAATACGGCTTTGAAAATTTCTTAGACAAGCTCTACGAGGCAAAGGCCTCCGAAAGGTCAAAGCCGTCGTCTAACAACGGCAAAAAGAAGGAAAGAAAAAAAGCCGTCAACGTATATAACAACCCCAAAAAGGCGGCGGGCGACGGCGGCGCAAAAAAAACGGTCGTCGGCGCGGATAAAGCGGCGAGCGGCGGCAATTCAAAGAACGCCCCGAACGCCCCGAAAAAGAAAAAATAGAATGAGGCGGGCGCGGGGCTTGCCCCTTCGTATCCGACGCGCAAGCCTTATATAAAGAGAGTAAAAAATGTCTGAATATTCCGCGCTTTATAGGTATTATGATGCGTTGATGAAGGATTACCGCTATGACGGGCTGCTTGGTTTTGTCAAAGAGCAAATAGAGCCGCGCGGGGTCAAAAGCGGCTTTGAGTTTGCCTGCGGCACGGGAAAAATCACCGTAGGGCTTTCGCGTATCGGCGTCGATATGACGGCCTCCGACATATCGCCCGACATGCTCAACGCCGCCGCGGGAAACGCCGATTTGCACCGTCAAAAAATAACCTTTATAAGACAGGACGTAAACAAGCCGGTCATACCGTCAAAATATGACCTTATCGCGAGCTTTGTCGACGGCTTCAATTACGTTTCGAGCGCGGCGGGGCTAAAACGGCTTTTTGCCGCTATAAGCCGCTCGTTAAACGACGACGGGCTTTTGATATTCGACATGAGCACGGTATATAAGGCCAAAAAGCTTCTGTCGGGAAAGCTCTATTATGAGGACGCGCAGGGGCTTACATATTTTTGGCGGAATTCAAATATAAAAAAAGGCGCGATAACTATGGAGCTGACCTTTTTTGAGAGGAGCGGCGGCGGTTATATTCGCAGCGACGAGACGAATACTCAGTATTTTTATGACAATCAAAAAATTTTTGAGTTGCTTAGGGCTTGCGGCTTTACCTTTTCGGCGTTTGACGGCGACAGCTTCGGCGCGCTTAGAGGCGCGTCAAAGAGGTTGCTGGTCGCGGCGAAAAAAGCGCGGCGATAAGCGTCCGCGCGGTTTTTTTTAGGAGTTACTTATGAGCTTTAGCGCGAGATATATCTTGAACGGCGCGTTTGTCGTCACCGTAATAGACTCTAAGGACGTTGCCGACGAGGCCGCGAGACTGCACGGGCTGCCGCCGTTGTATTCCGCGGCGTTAAACAGACTTTTGACCGTCGGCGTGTTTTTGAGTCAAGACCTTAAGAGTCCTTTTGACAGGCTGTCTTTGACCGTCGAGACCGACGGCCCGATAAAGAGAGCCGTCGTCGCGGCAAAAAGCGGCGGTCTCGTCAAGGGCTATCTTGTAACCGACGGCGGAGGAGAGCCTACGAACGCAGCCGGCGGCGGCGGACTCGACGTAAGCGCGGCGTTCGGCAAAAGCGGAAGGATAAGAGTCATAAAGGATCTCGGAATGCGCGAGCCTTACGTCGGAAATTCAGAGGTGGTCAGGGGCGACATAGCCTCGGACTTCGCGCTCTATTTGACGGTCAGCGAGCAACGCCCGTCGGGAATAGCCATGGGCGAATATTTTGACGGACGGAGTATTTTGTCGGCGAGCGGAATCTTTGTGCAAGCGTTGCCGGGCGCGGACGACTTTTTGATAACCGCCGTTCAGGACGTTTTGACGCGCTTTACCGACGTTGGTAAGATATTATATTCTTTAAAGACCGCGGACGCCGTCATGTCCGAATATTTCGGCGCGTTTGAATTCAAAAAGATAGACGAATACGTTCCGCGCTATCTTTGCGACTGCTCGGAGGAAAGGGTCAAGGAGATAATCTTAGCTTTGGGCCGCGACGAGGCGGCCGCGACGATAAAAGAGGTCGGAAAAATTGAGGTAAAATGTTCCTTTTGCGAAAAAAACTATAGCTATACCGATATAGGAGAAATTTTTTAAATGATATACGACTTAACCGACGTAAAAAAACTCATGGAAAAGGCCAACGAACACTTTTACCGCGGCGAGATAGAGGACGCTTTTTTGTATCTCAACCGCGCGCGCAAATTAGCCCCCGACAGCGCGGACGCGTTGCTTTTGCACGCCAAGCTATATTATGAGGTTGACGCGCTCGACTGCTCCTTACAAAAATGTCAGGAAATAAGGCTCATCGCCGCGCGCGCCGGCAAGGATTTTTGGGGAGAGGACGAGCTTGCAAAAAAATATGAGTTGTATATGCTGCTCTTTAAGCTGTATTTTTTTTCGGGACAGTTTGACATTGTCGACAAATGCTTTGACGCGCTGAGGGATATAGAGGAAAACGAGAAATTTGAGTTTAAGGAGGAGTATTATACCGACGGCATAGACGCTTTTTTGGACACCTACCGCGACGAGTACGAGCCGTTTAAGCTCATAGACAAGGACAAGGAGGTCTCGAACGGGCTTGTCAAAGCCGCGCTCGAATTGATAGCGCACAACGAATTTTCGGAGGCGTTAAAATATTTAAAAAAGGGAATAGACGCTTCCGACAATGAAACGCAGCACAACCTGCTCGTCATGTGCTATGTCAATTCAAATAAGTACGCTTTGGCTCTTGCCCACGCCAAAAAAATGCTCGACAAAAAGGAAATGAGACTGCAGGGAATTTTGAATATCATCAACATAGCCATGTTTAAGGGCGACAAAAAGCTTATGCAGGAATACGTCGATTTGCTTACGGCCTCCGACGTGTCAAAGGATGACGATATCGACAGAGCCATAACGGCCATGATGGCCATAAGCCGTCACGACCTTGTCGAGTTTTATTGCAGAAAGCTTTTGGAGATAACACCTTACGACGCGGACGCAATGTATGATTTGGCCTGCGCTCTTTTTAACGGCGGAAAGGTAGACGAGGCAAAATCCGTCTACAAGCAAATTTATGAAATTTTCGGCGAGGACAGCCACGCGCGTTTTTTCTTGAAATACTGCGAAAAGGGTATGCGGATAAGCTATCGCATGCCGTTGCCGGGCGAGGCCTTTGACGTTTTGTCAGAAATGTTTGCCGACATCGCCAAGGGCGCGGAGCCGATTACGCTTTTGGATTCGCCCGAAAGCCGCGAGCTGTTGTATATGGGGCTTGAGATAGACGAGTTGAGAGTCGAGGTAGTCAAATATCTGCTGGTATATCTCGAGAGCAAGGAGGTCGTCGCCATACTAAAACGTTTTTTTAAGGATATCTCCATAGATTCCGAATTTAAACGCTTTGTCGCGTCGAGCATAATGACGGGAGAGGAGCCTTTTGTTTTTGAATGTATTACGACCGACGTGTTTTCATATTTTGAATACGACGGAAAGACTGTCGATGCTAAGGACGTTTTGCTCAACAAGGCATACGCCGAGCTTATCGCGGCGTTGATTGTCAAACAGCCCGACGGACTTTGCGATATAGCGCGTTATAAGGAGTTTTTTACCGAAATCTCCCTCGCTCTAAAAAAACGAGCCGCCGCCGATAAGAAAAAAGAAAGAGCCGCCGCGCTCAAAAACGACGGTATAGAGCCGCGCGAAAACAAAGAAAACGAGGCGAAAAAAATTGTGCGGAAGCCGCTCGGCAAGGAGACCGTCAAGGATATCAAGGCGGTCGCCGCGCTCGCGTTTTGTTTTGGGAAATTAAACGAGAGGAAAAGGGTCTTGAACGCCGCGGAAATCATGGACGTGTCGGAATACCGGATAAAGAAAATCGCGAAGGAAATCGGGCCGCTGTTTGAGACGGACTTTAAGTGACGGACGCCGCGGGATAGCGCGCGCTAAAAAAAAGAGAGGAAAATATGGTTTTTTTGGAAAGACTGTTTGAAAATTATTTTAGGGAATATATTAAAAGTAACGCCGTAAGGGGGCGCGAAAATATCGAAGCGGAATATCTCTCCGCGCTCGACGTTTGGAAGGCCGCCCCGAACGCGGCGCTTAGCGGACGGAGTCCGCTCGAATACCTCGGCGGGCTTTACGCCTCTAACGGACTGGCCGGCTATATAGACGGGGTGTGCAAAACCGGCGCGAAGGTCGGCGACGTGACGTCGGAGTTTGTCGACGGCATAGAGCCTGAGTCCGCCCGCGCCGAAATGCTGCGCGGATTGTTTTTGACGGGCTGTGAAAGGGCGCGGCTCTTTGCCGTCGAAAAGCTTGCAAGCGCGGCCGCGGACGGAACGACGGAGTTTATTCTCGACATTATAATCGCCGCCGAAAAATATTCCGCTCCCGTCGTAGACGCGGCGTTTAACGCCCTAAAGGACGGTCGGCAGGGTCTTGATTGTCTGATATTCAAAAAAACCGACGGGCTTCAAGCCTTGAGAGACGGCGAGGCCAAGGACATGCTTTTGGATATTTTGAGCGGCTATCCGACGGACGCCGCGACGCTCGGGCTGATTACGCAGGGCTTTTTGAGCGGAGAAAATACGGTTTTTTACGCCGGACTTTTGGGTCGCTGCGGAAACGTCGGCAGCGTCGGCGTTCTCAAAGAATATCTCGCGTCCAAGGAGCCGACAAGAGAGGAATATCTTGAAATAAGAAGCGCTATCGAACGCATCGGAGAATGATAGGAGGTGGGGGGGATGCGCGCATGAATATGCGCGGCTCTAAAAGGAGAATAAATGGGATTCAAGGAGCTTGTAAAAAATAATGAGGAAATCCTCGAGCTTATAAACGCGTCGGAGCGGTGTCTCGACATGATGAATTATACCGAACACGGTCTTAGGCACGCGATGTATGTGGCGAGCGTCACCGAAAAAATTTTGAAAAAGCTCGGCTACGACAACGACGAGGCCGAGCTTGGCTTTATCGCGGGATATATGCACGACACGGGCAATTCGATCAACCGCAACTATCACGGACACGTCAGTGCGATGTTCGCCTATAGGATTTTAAAGGATTTGGGAATGCCCTACAAGGACATAAACACCGTCACCGCGGCGATAGGCAACCACGAGGAGGAGACGGGCACGCCGATAAACGCCGTCAGCGCGGCTCTCATCATAGCCGACAAGAGCGACGCGCACAGAACGAGGGTGACGCAAAAATATGACCCGAACGAGATTCACGACCGCGTAAACCACGCCATAAAAAAGAACGTCGTCTATATCAATCCCGAAAAACGCGCCATATCGAGCCGTATTTATATGAACGCCACCTCGTCCGTCATGGAATATTTTGAAATCTATCTGTCGCGTATAAGCATGAGCGAAAAAGCCGCGAAGCTGCTCGATTGCACCTTTAAGCTTTTTATAAACGACGTTTTGATAAACTCGCCTAAGGAAATAAAACGAATAGTCACCATGCCCGAAAAGGGCGACAATCCGCTTGACTAAAGCGGCGTAAAACCGCCTGAAAAAGGCGCGGGGAGTGTAATATATGTACATAAAAATAAACGGTATAGAGCTCTATTATGAGGAGTACGGAGACACGTCGTCGCGGCCTATGATTTTTTTGCACGGAAACGGCGGCCGCTCGTCAAAATTTGAAAGGACGAGAGACTTTTTTATCTGTCGGAGGTCTATGATTTTTATCGACAGCAGAGGTCACGGCGGCAGTTTTTTTGACGGCCGCATAACTATTCCGATGATGGCCTGCGACGTAGCGGAGTTTATCAAGGCAAAGAAGCTCAAGGACGTTGCGTTGATAGGCTTTTCCGACGGGGGAAACATAGCCTTAGAGGCGGCGGCTATTCTCGGAGACACGGTAAAAAAGCTCGTAGTAGTAGGCGCGAATACGCGCTTAAACGGCCTTAAAGCCTCGGCGGCGGCTTTTATAAAGGCCGAATATTTGGGCTTTTGCCTTGCCGCGCCCTTTTCTAAAAAATATAAGGAATTAAAAAAGCATTTTGAAATAATGGTAAAGCAACCCGAAATATCCGACGAAAAGCTGTCAAAAATCACCGCCGAAGCTCTCGTCGTCGCCGGTGAAAACGACGTCATAAGGGACGCGCATACGCGGGAGATAGCCGCCAAGATAAAGGGCGCGAGGCTCGAAATAGTAGAGGGGGGAGATCACTTTTTATTCAAAAAGAAAAACCCCGAGATTAATGCGATAATCAAAAATTTTGTCGAAGGATAAGGGCAAATGGGCGTTATTACAAGGATAGAGGTTCAAAAAAGAGATAAGCGGCGCGCCAATATATTTGTCGACGGGTCGTTTGTCTGCGGTCTGTCGATAGAGACAGTCGTGACCATGCGCCTAAAGACCGGCGGCGAGGTTGACGCGGACGGGCTTATAGAAGCGATAAAGGAGGACGAAAAGAGAGCGGCGGTCGCGACGCTTCTAAAAATGCTTTCGGCAAAGCGCGTCACCGAAAGGCAGGCGCGCGAGGCTTTGCAAAAACGGGAGTACATGGACGAATCGATAGAATGCGCCGTCGACAAGTGCCGCGGCTACGGATATCTCGACGACGCGGCATACGCCGCCGATTATGTCGCGGCGCACAAAAGCAAGCTCGGGAGCCTTGCTCTGAAATATGAGCTGAAGCAAAGAGGCGTAAGCGAAGATTTGATAAATTATGCGATAGAGGATATCGACGAGGAGGAAGCGGCTTGCGGCCTTCTCAAAAAATATATGAGAGGCGGCGGGCTTTCGGACGTCAAGCAAAAAAACAAGGCCGTGAGATATCTCGCCTCTAAGGGTTACAAGTATGATACCGTAAGGCGCGCTATAGACTGCGTCGCCTCGGAAACGGAGGACGAGGAATCGTGAAAGCAGATAAAGGTCAATTGTTTAATATTATAAGACTCAACCTGAGGGCTATGTTAAAGCCCGGCAAAAAAAGGAGAAAGGCCGTTATGACCGATAAATTTTTGATAGGACACGCGGGAGACAATGACAAGGGAACGGGGGTCACCGTCATTTTGGCAAAGGACGGCGCGACGGGCGGCGTTTCGGTCAGAGGCTGCGCTCCCGGTACGCGCGAAACCGATTTGCTGAAGAACGGGAATTCGGTAGAAAAAATCAACGCCGTCGTTTTGTCCGGCGGGAGCGCGTTCGGGCTGGACGCCTGCTCGGGCGTAATGGAGTATTTGAGAGAGCGCGGCGTCGGATTTAAGGCCGGCGGAACGAGAGTGCCGATTGTCTGCGGCGCGGTCTTATATGATCTCGAATATAAAACCTTTGCGTACCCCGACAAGGCCATGGGCTACGCCGCGGCAAGCGCGGCGACGGCGGGAAACACACAAAAGGGAAACGTCGGCGCGGGCATAGGCGCGACCGTCGGAAAGCTCGCGGGCGCGGCCTGCGCCATGAAGGGCGGCTTAGGGATTTATACCATGCCCGTCGGAGGCGCGGCGGTGACGGCTATAGTAGCTGTCAACGCCGTCGGCGATATATACGACGGCAAGGGAAGCATAATAGCCGGAGCGCGGCGCGGCGGCGGGTTTGTCGACTTGTTGAGTATGCTGACCGAGGGCGCGGCAAGCTTTGACGACGGGGAAAACGCCGGTAAAAATACTACTATAGGCTGTATTCTCACCGATGCGGTTTTGACAAAGGAGCAGGCGAATAAGCTTGCAGACATAGCCCACGACGGCTACGCGCAGGCTATACGGCCCGTGCATACGGTTCTCGACGGCGATACGGTATTCGCCATGGCGAGCGGTGAAAAAAAGGTCGGGTTTATTCAGCTTTGCGCCGCCGCTCCCGAATGTATGAGACGCGCCATAGTCGGCGCGTTTGAGGAAGCCGCGCAATGATTGAGGTTGACGCAAAATTAATCAAAGGGCTTTTTGGCAAGCGCGAACGCCTCACCCACAAGGGCGATTACGGCAAGCTCGCGATAATCGGCGGCTGCAAATACTACGCCGGCGCGCCGCTTATCGCCCTGTCGGGCGCGGCGGCCTTGCGCGTAGGCGCGGGGCTTAACGTCGTCGCCGTTCCCGATTTTCTCGCGGAATGCATGTATAGCAGGGTGACGGAAAGTACGGTTTTTCCGCTGCCGTCGTCGGGCGGCTTTATCAGGTTTGACAAAGCCTCCTTTGAGGCTCTGTCAAAGGGCGTTTCGGCGTTTTGCGTCGGTATGGGAATGGGCGAGTGTTCCGAAACGGGGCAAATATTGGAATACCTATTCGGCTTAGGTATTCCGATATTGCTCGACGCCGACGCTTTGAACTTCTTGTCAGAATCGGAGGAACGTTTGGATATGATAAAAAGCTTGCCCGTCATAGTCACCCCTCACGCCGGCGAAATGTCGAGGCTGTGCAAAAGGCCGGTTGAGGAAATAGCCCGAAACCCCGAGCTTTTTGCCGTCGCGTTCGCCGAAAAATACGGCGTAGTAACGCTTTTGAAGGGGAGCGAAACCTTTATAACCGACGGCAAAACGACGCTAAAAAGCACGCAAGGCGGGCCTTGCATGGCAAAGGGCGGGAGCGGAGACCTGCTGTCGGGAATAATCGGCGGACTTTTGGCTCAAGGCAAGGACTTACTTCTCTCCGCGGCCGCGGGCGCGTATATAGCCGGCCGAGCCGCAAGCCTTGCGGAGGCCGAGCTGACCGAATATTCGATTTTACCGACCGATACCGCCGCCTTTATTCCGAGGGTGATAAAAGAGATTATAGACGGCAAAGGGCTTTAGCGGCGACGGGCAATAATAGTAGCTATGCAAAAATAAGTTTTCATGCGTTTGCTTCGGATATTGTGCCGCGCGCCCCCCGATAATCAGTTGATTTTTTTTTTAATATGTATTATAATTAACGCGTATAGGTTTATAGCTATATTACACTGTCAAGTTTTATACTCAAAAGGATTATGGTAAACGGTAAATGAAAAAATATAAGATTCCCGCAGGAACGAGTGATTATCTGCCCGGGGAATGCTATATAAAAAACCTCACCGAGGACAGGATTTTGAGCGTATTCAAAAGCAACGGTTATGAGAGAATAGAAACGCCGAGCATCGAATACGACAACGTCTTTTCGGGCGTGGACGATTTTATGCTCGACGAGGCCTTTAAGATGACCGATACCGACGGAAGCCTGATTATTTTGCGCCCCGATATGACTATGCCGCTTGCGCGGATAGCCGCGACAAAAAATCTCGGCGAGCCGCCGCTAAAGCTGTGCTATCTCGGCAATTCGTTTACGCTGTTGTCTGACGGATACCGCTGCAGAGAGTTTACTCAGGCCGGGCTTGAGCTTATAGGAGAAGGCTCTTATCTTGCCGACGCCGAGGTCATAGCCGTCGCGATAGACGCGCTGAGGGCGGCGGGGCTTGACGATTTTTTAATCGAGGTCGGCAACGTCGGTTTTTTTAGAGGGCTGATAGAGGAATGCGGGCTTGACGAAAAGAGCCGCGACGAGCTGATAAAAAACGTCGACAGAAAAAACAATTTTGCCATTTATGAGACGCTAAAAAAGGCCGGAACGCCGCAGCGTCTTGTCGATACGGTCAGTCAGCTGCCGACGCTTTTTGGCGACGATGCGTTTGACCGCGCAAAAAAGCTGATCGGCAACAAAAAAAGTCTCGGCGCGCTCGACGAATTGCAAAACGCGGTCGGGCTTTTGGAGCGTCTCGGATACGGGCGGTATATATCCGTCGATTTGGGGCTGTTAAAATCTCCGGCGTTTTATACGGGGACGATTTTTAAGGGCATATCGCGCCACTTCGGCGCGCCGATTTTGAGCGGCGGGAGATATGACAAGCTGTTTCCGTCGGCGGACGGCTCTGCGACTCCGGCGACGGGCTTTGCCGTCGGAATCAAAAACCTCGTGACCGCGCTTTCCGCGAGCGGAAAAACTCAAAAAAAGCCGACCTGCGACTGCGTTTTGGGCGCGGCGGGAGGCGACGCGGAAAAGGCCTTTTTGCTAAAGCGCGAGCTGATAGCAAAGGGGTATACGGTCAGCTACGTCTTTATAGAAAGCGAGACGGAGCTAAGGAAATACGCCGAAAGGGTCGGAGCAAAAAAAGCGGTTTTTGTCCGCTAAAAGACTTAAGGCCGGAAATTTAAAGAGAGACAAGGACGGGAGAGAGAGTATTTTATGTTGACCTTTGCCCTCGCGAAAGGCAGACTTGCCGACGAGACGATAAATATTTTGAGCAAATGCGGAATCGACTGTTCCGTGCTTTTGGAAAAGACGAGAAAGCTCGTCTTAGAGGAAAGCGGCGGACGGTATAGGTTTATTTTTGTCAAGCCCTCTGACGTTCCGATTTATGTAGAAAGCGGAATAGCCGACGTCGGAGTTTGCGGCAGCGATACGCTTTTAGAGGAGGACAGACGGCTCTACGAGTTTGTCGATATGGGCTTCGGCAAATGCCGCCTCTGCATAGCCGGCTACAAAAACCGGCAATATTCGGGAGGAGAGGCCTTGCGCGTCGCGACAAAATATCAGAATATAACAAAAAATTATTACCGCGAGAGGGGCAAGGACGCAAAAATCATCAAGCTAAACGGCTCCGTCGAGCTTGGACCCGTTATGGGGCTTAGCGACGTTATTTTGGATATCGTCGAGAGCGGAAGCACCCTGCGCGAAAACGGGCTTGACATTCTCGAGGAAATTTGCCCCGTATCCGCGCGGC
>JAISRB010000053.1 GCA_031273825.1 Clostridiales bacterium | reverse complement strand
CCGTCGGCGCGTAAATTTTATGCCCCGAAAAGACAAAAAAATCCGCGTCGAGACCGCGCAAATCGACGGGCATATGCGATACGGCCTGCGCCCCGTCTACCAAAATCGCCGCGCCGTTTTCATGCGCGATATCTATCATGCGCTTTATCGGCGCGATTGTTCCGAGAGCGTTGGACACATACGCCGCCGATACGAACGCCGTGTTTTTGTTAAAAAGCTTAGCGTATTCGTCGATTATTATCCGCCCCGAGCAATCGACGGGCGCGACGCGGACGACCGCCCGCGCTTGGTTTGCAAGCAGCTGCCACGGCACTATGTTTGAATGATGCTCGAGCACGGTTATTATTATTTCGCCGCCGTTTCGGTATTTTTTTTTGAGGAGCGGCTTGACGTAGGCGTTAGCGATTAGGTTTATGCCCTCGGTGCTGCCGCGCGTAAAGACTATTTCGTCTCTCTCCGCGTTCAAAAAATCAGCGACCCTTTGTCTTGCGTTTTCGTAAGCGTCCGTAGACAGGCGCGACAGGGTGTGCGCGCCTCTGTGAATGTTTGAGTTTTCGCGCTCATAATAATTTTTTAAGCGTTGAATGACCGCCTCGGGGCGTTGAGTCGTCGCGGCGTTGTCAAGCCAGACGAGCGGATAGCCGTTTATTTTTTGGGATAAAATAGGGAAATCGGCGCGTATTTTGGCTAAAGGGTAAGAATAACCGCCGTTTGAGGGGTTTTTTAGAATACTATCGGCTATTAATGTATTCTCATAATAGAGATTTTCGGGAATACCTAAGCCGCTATTGTAAATAGCTCTTGACAAAAAGCCGCCGCGGTTATTTGTAGTCATAATATTCTCCGACCTCCGCGTTTTCGAGGACGGCGACCGCGTCGTCGGCGAGAATGGCCGCCGAACAGTAGAGCGACAAGAGATAAGAGGCGACGCCGTCGTCGTCTACGCCGCGATAGCGAACCGAAAGGCCGCGCGATTCCTCGGCGTGCAAGCCGGCCTGATACAGACCTATTGCTCCGCGCCTTTCTTCGCCGCTCCTGATAAGCAAAATATTTGTTTTGCCTCCTTTTTTATCGGGGATTCTCCTGCCGTCTACAAGCAGCTTGTCGCAGGGAATTATAGGTATTCCGCGCCAGAGGACAAGCGCGGCGCCGTCGATATCCGCCGTTACCGGCGGCACTCCGCGCCGCGTGCATTCGCGCAAAAACGCGGAGATAGCGCGCGGATGCGCGGCAAAAAACGACGGGCTTTTCCAAACCATAGACAACAGCTCGTCAAGGTCGTCGGGGGCGGGGGCGTTTTTTATCGGGCTTATTCTCATAGAGGGCGCGGCGTTTTTGAGCAGGCCGTAGCCGTCGTCGTTTATCAGCTTATATTCCTGCCGCTCGCGGAGGATTTCCATGGCGAGATTGAGCTGCTCGCCGGCCTGATTGTAGGGCGAGCCGTATATGTCTCCGACGCGCGTGTCGACGTTGACGATGGTCGAAACGCATTCGAGACGGTATTCGCGCGGATTGCGCTCGTAGTCGATATAGCCGCTCGGAACGGCGGTGCTTTTGCCGCGCCGCTCCTCGAATATATCGAGAGCGGCCGCCGTCTTTGCCGTCTTGTTGACTCTGTATACGCCGGCCTCAAGGGCTTTAAATTCAAGCGTTTTTGTCAGCAGTCTCGGAGTGATCGCCTCAAATTGCGGCGGCGTTTTGAATACGTCGGAGAGATTATAGGCGGCCTCCTGCGGCAGGGCGTTTATTATATTTTCGTTATTTGCGCCGGACATTTTTTACTCCCGTTTTTAGATATTTTTTTAGCTTTTGGCTTTTAGCATTATTATCATAAACGCAAAAAATTATTCTAAATCCCTTGCAAATACAATAAAATTATTATATAATATATATAAGCCTACGGGGGATAACCATGCGCGACAGATCAGTAAAAAAAGCCGTCATTCCGGCGGCGGGCTTCGGAACGAGATTTTTGCCGATAACAAAATCGGTGCCGAAGGAAATGCTTCCGATTGTAGACAAGCCCGCCATTCAATATATCGTCGAGGAAGCCGTCGATTCGGGAATAAGAGAAATCCTCATAATAATCAACCGTTCAAAAAAATGTATAGAGGATTATTTTGACAAGGCCTACGAGCTTGAGGATATCTTAAAGCGGTTCAACAAAATAGACGAACTGAAAATCGTGACGATGAGCCGCCTTGCCGACGTCGAGTTTTCTTATATACGGCAGAGAGAAATGCGCGGCTCGGGAGCCGCCGTCGGGCTTGCAAAAAGCTTTGTCGGCGACGAGCCTTTTGCCGTATTGTTCGGCGACGACATTATATATTGCGGCGACAGACCCTGCACGGGGCAACTTATCGACGCTTATCAAAAGACGGGTCTGACAATAGTCGGCGCGCAGAACGTCGACGACGAAACGGCCTTAAAATGCGGCGTCGTCAAAAAGGGCGCGGTCAAGGGGCGGTATACCGAAATAAAGGGAATAGTCGAAAAGCCGTCCGACAAGAACGCTCTGCCGTCAAACCTCGCGAGTCTCGGACGCTTTGTTTTGACTCCCGACATATTTGACGCGCTTGCGCGGACGCCTCTTAGAAACAACGAAATATTTTTGACCGACGCGATAGACATAATAGCCGGCGAGGCGGGCGCGTATGCCTACGAATTTGAGGGCAAGCGTCACGACGTAGGCGATAAGGCGGGATTTTTAATAGCTAATATCGAATACGGTCTGCGCGACAAAAACGTCGGCGCGGCGTTAAAAAAATATCTGAACGGCATAAAATAGACAAACCGGCAAGGTTTCGTCAAAAAAAATTAAAAAAACTTATTCGGAGGAAATCAATATGAAAGAACTAAAAGGCTCAAAAACCGAACAAAATCTGTCGGCCGCGTTTGCGGGCGAGTCTATGGCCTACACAAAATACGGATACTACGCAAGTCAGGCAAAAAAAGACGGCTACGAGCAAATAGCCGACATATTCGCCGACACCGCCCAAAACGAAAAGGAGCACGCCAAGCTTTGGTTTAAGCTGCTCCACGACGGAAAGGTTCCGGCGACGCCGGCAAACCTTGCGGCGGCCGCCGCCGGCGAAAACTACGAATGGACGACGATGTACGCCGAATTTGCAAAAACCGCAAAGGAGGAGGGCTTCGACGAAATCGCCGCCATGTTTAGCGGCGTAGCAAAGGTCGAAAAGACGCACGAGGAGAGATACAAAAAGCTTGCCTCAAACATAGAATCTGAAATCGTCTTTAAGCGCGAAGAGCAAAAGGTCTGGCACTGCAGAAACTGCGGCCACCTCCATTACGGCGACGAAGCGCCCGACAAATGCCCCGTCTGCTCGCACCCTAAAGCTTATTTTGAGCTTAAACCCGAAAATTATTGAGGAATAAGAAAATTGCGCGCAAAAAAACTATCGATGTGAAATCAAATCGTTACAAATAATATAAGAGGCAATAATAAATGGCACTAAAAAAAGACGGGGAGCGTACAATAGCCTCGTTATCAATCAAAAAAACGACCTTAAACACCTTAAACGAGCTTGCAAAAAAAGAAAATCGCCCGCTCGGACGCATGGTCGACGAAATCGTTGAAAGATACTTAGAAGCAAAGAACTCGGAAGAAAAAAAGAGATAAAAAAGGGTAATACTTCTATGGACAGTAATATGTTGGACTTTTTTTTTCGTTTATGCTATAATTACAACGATGTATCATATCCTTAGAAAAAGGAAAAGGAGAAGAAAATGCGTTTCTTAGGGAATAAAGCACGAATGCTCGAAAATATCAATTACGTTATAGAGAAAGAAAAAATTAACGGCGATGTTTTTTGCGATTTATTCTCTGGCTCCGGTTGCGTTGGCGATTATTTCAAAAACAAATTTTCAATAATTGCGAATGATTATTTGTATTCTCTTAGTATAATAAGTAAAGCCAAACTTGAAAATAAAAGTATCCCTAAGTTTTTAAGGTTTAATAAACAATTCGGGGTTGACCCTTTTTATTATTTTAACAACAAACAATTTCAAGCAAATTCGCAATATTTTATTACTAATAATTATTCCCCAAAAGGGAATAGTCAATTTTTCACAGAAGATAACGCTGTAAGAATAGACGGAATTCGTATTGAAATAGATGAATTATACAAGAATTTAATTATTGACGAAAGAGAAAGAATCTTTCTACTCGCTTCTTTGATTGAAAGTGTTATGGGTGTGTCAAATACTACCGGTACCTATGAAGCCTACCTTAAAAATTGGGATAATAGAGCCTTCAAGACTCTTGAACTTGTTCCGATTGAGATAAGCGAGGTAAGCGCAATAAAGATCAACACCGTTTATAATAAAGATAGCAATGAACTTATACGGACAATAAGGGGGGATATTTTATATATTGATCCACCATATACAATAACTGATTATAGTTCGGCGTATCATTTACTTGAAAGCATTGCAAAATATGATTATCCGCGCATAAGCGGGATTACCGGGCGCAGACAAGAATTAAAAAAGAAATCGAAATATAACCGCAAAGAACAAGCGATAAAGAACTTCGAGGACTTGTTTCGTCAAGCACAATTTAAGCATATCTTAATAAGTTACAGCACGCAAGGTTTGGTTTCTGTCGACGAGCTTAAAAAGCTGGCGGAGAAATTTGCCGTCGATAACAAAGTAACGGTTTATGAATTTCCTTTTAGAGAATATAAAAATATTAGAACAAGTCAAAAAGGCGGCGACCTAAAAGAAATTATTATATATTTTGAAAAAAACAATGAAATCATTAAAAGCCCGTTAAATTACACGGGTAGTAAATACGGCATTATTGACGAAATTATTAAGGTTTTGCCAAGGCATATTTCTAATTTTGTTGATATTATGGGCGGAGCCTTTAATGTCGGGTCAAATATCGTTGCCGACAAAGTG
>JAISRB010000041.1 GCA_031273825.1 Clostridiales bacterium | reverse complement strand
GATATAGTTCCGCTTGCCGTTTGCGGCGCGATTTTGCCGGACGGCAAGGAAATCGGCGACGCGGTCTTTCGCGGCGTGCCGTCAAAGGGCATGTTTTGCGGCGGCGCGGAGCTTGCTCTGACCGAGTCGGATTGCGTCGGCGCGTCGGTCGACGGCGTGCTGATATTCCCTAAGGGTACGCCCGTCGGCGTCGATATAAACGACGTTTTGGGCTTTGACGATATAGTGTTAGACGTGGCGGTGACGCCGAACAGACCCGATTGCAACAGCATAATAGGGCTTGCGCGCGAGACGGCGGCGGCTCTCGGGCGGCAATTCAAGCTCGACGGGAGGCTGTTTGACTTTGACTGCGCAAAGGGCGGCGACATAAGAGACTATATCGGCGTCGAGGTCAAAGACGGGGTTTTGTGTCCGCGCTACAGCGCGGCGTTCGTCAAGGACGTAAAAATCGCCGAAAGCCCCGCGTTTATCAAAAAACGCTTGAGAAGCGTCGGAATAAAGAGCATAAACAACATAGTCGACATAACAAATTATATTTTGTTCGAGATAGGACAGCCCATGCACGCCTTTGATTTGAGGCTCATAGAGGGCGCAAAAATTATCGTCAGGCGCGCCGAGAAGGACGAGGAGATAGTATCTCTCGACGGCAAGCTAAACGTCCTAAGGGACGATATGCTCGTCATTGCCGACACAAAAAAACCCGTCGCGGTCGCCGGAATAATGGGCGGTCTGCACAGCGGAATCAGCCGCGATACTACGCAAATAGTCTTTGAGTCGGCGCGTTTTAAGCGCGACAGCATACGCGTCACGTCAAAGGCTCTCAACCTAAAGAGCGACTCGCAGGCGCGTTACGAAAAGGGAATAGACTTTTTGAGTCAGGAGCTTGCGCTAAAAAGAGCGTTGTCTCTCGTCTGTCAACTAAAAATCGGAACGGTGGTGAGCGGCGTTATAGACTCGCTCGGCAAGCCGCCCCAAAAAACCGTCATAACGACGACGACAAAAAAAATAAACGGCATTTTGGGAATAACCGTGCCCGACAAGGACATATCGGCTATACTCAATTCTTTGGAGATAGAGACGGTCATAGACAAAAACGGCGTATTGACGGCCAAAGCTCCGCTATACAGAGAGGACATACAAAACGTCAACGATTTGAGCGAGGAGGTCATAAGGCTTTACGGCTACGACAAAATCGTTCCGACGCTGCTCGACGACGCGCGTCAGACGAGGGGCGGCAAGAGCCAAGCCCAAAAAACCGCCGAAAAGCTAAAGACCGCGCTTACGGGGCTTGGCTTTAACGAAATAATTTCCTTTTCGTTCACGACGGCAAAAGCCTTTGACAATCTCGGACTTGCCTTAGACGACAAGCTGAGAACCGCCATAAAAATACTCAATCCGCTTAGCGAGGATTTATCCGTCATGAGAACGACGCTGGTTCACAGCGTCATCAACGCGGCGGCTTATAACATAAACAAGGGCGCGGGCGCGCTCAGGCTGTTTGAAAATTCGGCGGTATATCTGCCTAAAAGCCTTCCTCTCACCGAATTGCCCGACGAGAGAGCGAGGCTTGGCCTTGCCGTGACGGGCGAGGGCGAGGATTTCTTTTCGATAAAGGGAGTTATCGAGACGATTTTCGACATATTCGGCATAGCCGTCGAATATAAAAGAAGCGGCAGACCTTATTTGCACCCCGGCAGGAGCGCGGACGTATATTACGGAGCGGAAATAATAGGAAGCTTCGGCGAGGTTCACCCCGACGTTTTAAAAAACTATAACATAAAGGACAAAAGGGTATACGTCGCCGAGCTTGACTCCGGTTTTATATTGACAAACGCCGTGACGATCAGAAAATTCCGCGCCGCGCCTAAATATCCGTCGATAGAGCGCGACGTGGCAATAATAATAGACGACGGCGTAGAGGCGGGGCACGTCGTAGAGGTCATAAAAAAATACGCCGACAAAGACCTTCTCGAGGACGTCAAAATATTTGACGTGTTTAAGGGCGAGCAGATAGCCCCGGGCAAAAAAAGTCTGGCTCTGTCTCTCGTATTCAGGTCTTGCGACAGGACGCTTAGCGACGCCGAGGCAAAGGCCGCGACCGACGCTATTTTGAACGGCGTAAAAAACGAAACCGGCGGCGTGCTGAGGTGAATTAAACGCGGAATAGAACCGCGCCGTTTATATATAATAAACTATAAAGACGCCGGCTAAAAAGAGCGTAGTAGGCAAATAAAAGCGGAGGGAGATTATTATGAAAACCGAGAAATGGACGTCCTTTGACGGCTCGGAACGCGAGCTTGTCATATGGGACGACGTTGCAAGCGCAAAACAAAAGGGAGTCGTGCAGATAATTCACGGCATGGCGGAGTACGTCGAACGTTATGACGATTTCGCAAAATTTCTCAATCAAAACGGCTATATAGCCGCCGGCTTAGAGCAGAGGGCGCACAAGGGCGCGGAGATAAGGGGCTACGAAAAGGGCGACGTATTTGAGGACACCGTAAAGGACAATCTCTCGCTTACGACCTATCTTTCGTCGCGCTACGACCTGCCGATATCGGTTTTGGGGCACAGCTACGGCTCGATGATACTTCAGGGCTACCTCCAAAACAGCCCGTCGATAAAATGCGCGATATTGAGCGGCTCGGCCGCGCGCGCCGATTTATTGGCGAAGATCGGCTGCTATATCGCCCGCGCGCAAAAGACCTTTTTGAGCGCGAAAAAACCCGCCAAGCTCATCGGAAAGCTGACCTTCGGGGCTTTTGACAAGCCGTTTAAGAGCGAAAATCAAAAGAACGCGTGGCTTAGCCGCGACGCCGCCGCCGTCAAGCGTTATACCGGCGACGAGCTTTGCGGCTACGACATGTCAATCGGCTTTCAGGTTTCGTTTTTGTCGGCTATGCAGCGTCTGATAAAGGACGAAAACGTCTCAAAGATAGACAAGGACTTGCCCGTCATGATAGTAAGCGGCTCGGCCGACCCCGTCGGCGGCAACGGAAGGTTTGTCGAGGCGTTATACGGCTTGTATCTCAAAAACGGTTTGAGAAAAATCAAATATAAGCTATATCGGGACGCGCGTCACGAAATAATAAACGAAATAAATAAGGACGAGGTATACGGCGACATTTTGGAATTTATAGAAAATTCAAAATAAGCCGCTTAGTAAAAAAAGACTATGGGCGAGGTATTATTAGACGTTCTTATCGATTCGCTCAAGATACTTCCGTTTTTGTACGCGGCGTATCTTTTGGTTGAGTTTATAGAAAGAAGGACAAACGTCATAAGGTTTATTTCCGGACGGTTCGGGAGTATTCCGGGGGCGTTTATCGGCATGATTCCGCAATGCGGCTTTACGCCTGCGGCGGCGAGCCTGTATTCGTCGGGCTTTATCACCTTGGGAACCCTCGTCGCCGTGTTTGCCGCCACCTCGGACGAGGCTCTCATCATACTTTTGAGCCGCCCGGGCATGATAGGCGACGTTGCGTATCTCATGGGCGCAAAGCTGATTATAGCCGTCGCGGCGGGGCTTGTCATCGACCTCTTTGCAAAGGGCGGTCTAAAAAAGCCCGATATAAAGGCCGTCGCGGACGGCGCGGACGGTATAGACGGCGCGGACGCGCAGCCCTGCGGCTGTTGCCGCACTCAAAATATATTTTATGCCGCGCTCAAGCATACGGCGGTCATATTTGCCTATATAGTCGCCTTTTTTTTGCTGTTCGAGCTTATAATATTTTTTATAGGCGAGGAGAGGGTTTCTGACTTTTTGCTAAAGGGCAGCTTCTTTCAGCCGTTTGTCACCGCGCTTTTCGGCTTTATTCCGAGCTGCGCCTCGTCGGTCATTTTGACCGACCTCTATATGGAGGGAACGCTGTCCTTCGCGTCGGTTTTGGCGGGGCTTATCACAAACTCGGGCGTCGGAATAATAGCCCTGTTTAAGAGCGGCAAAAGCAAGGCAAAGGCCTTTAGGGTCGTCGGCATACTCTATTTTGTCGCCGTGCTGTCGGGCGTCATATTTCAGCTGTTTTAGGCCTTCTCAAAAGGCCGCAGCTTGTTAGCCGCCGTCTAACCCTTCAAAGTCGAATTCGGGAATGTAATCCTCCTTAGCCGAGCTTAGCCTTTGAACGTAGGCGTTGTCTATGCCGAGGTCGGCGGCTTTTTTGAGGACGATTTTGTATTCTATGGGCTTTAGGCGGCGGTTGATTTTGTCGGGCAGCTTCAACGCGCTAAGCGGAGTATATTGACTCATAATGCTTATCAGCGCGTCGTCCTTAAAGAGGCGGGCTATCGTCTCTATGGTGTCTATGCTGTTTTGTATATAAGACGGAATTACCAAATGGCGTATTATGACTCCGCTTGTTATCATGCCGTCGCCGTCAAAAACCGGACGGCCCGCGCGGGCTATCATTTCGCCGATAGCGTCTATTGCAAAAAGGGGATAGTCGGGTCTGCCCGACAGCTCTTTTGCCGCATTTGAATCGACGTATTTTAAGTCGGTCAGGTAGACGTCTATATAGCCCGAAAGACGCGCTATAGTATCGCGCCGTTCATATCCGCTTGTGTTATAAATTACGGGGATTTTCGGGCGGTAGATATCTAAGCTTTCCATTATTTGCGGCGCAAAATGAGAGGGGCTGACAAGGTTGATATTGTGCGCGCCCTTTGCCTCTAAGGCTTTAAATACGTCCGCCAATTTTGCGGTCGAAAGCTCTTTGCCCTTTTGGTTGCGCGACAGCCCGTAGTTTTGGCAAAAGACGCAGCGCATACCGCAGCCGCAAAAGAAAACCGCGCCCGAGCCGCGCCGTCCGCTGACGCAAGGCTCCTCAAAAAAATGCAGAGCGGCGCGGGCTAACGCGGGCTTGTCGTTTGACAAGCATTTGCCTAAGGACGAACGTCTGTTTACCTTGCAATCGTTGGGGCATAGCCGACAGGACGACATGTCGTCGGCCGTTCGGCAAAAATCTTCGTTCATAGTAATATAATAAGGGACGCATGATAAAAAGTCAAGCGAAAGCTTTCAATTTCAGATTTTATGCCGTCGCGGCTTTGAGTCTTTCCGCGGGAATTTTGTGCGCGGTTTATTTGGACGCCGCGCTGAGCGTCGTTTCGGGAATAGCTCTCTTTGCTCTTTTGTCGCGCGCTAAGAAAAAAGCCTTTATAATTTTCTTTGTCATAGGCGCGGTTCATACCGTGTCGGCGGCGGCAATTTATGGCCGTGACGACGGCCTAACGGTCAAGAACGCTTATATAGAGGGGATTATATCGGAGCTTGTCGTCAAGGACGTGGATTCGGTCAATTTTTATATAGGCGATTTGAGGGTGGACGGCAAAAAGCGTCCGGGGGCCGCCTATGTTTCGGTTTTGTACGACGAAAATTATATAGCCTCCTCTCCCGATTTAAAGCAGGGCGCGGCGATAGCCTTTGTCGGCGACATAGAAAAATATTATCTCAATCCCCAAAACATATCGTCGGTTTCGTTTTATAACGCAAAAAAATATTACAGAGCCTACATAAACGGCGAAGTCGTCCTGTCGGAGGGCGGCAAGCTTGCGCCGTCGCTTAGGCAAAAAATCTATGACGGCGCGGACGCCTATATGTCCGACGCTACGGTCGGGGTGGCTTACGCCCTGCTTTTTGGCGACGGCGGCGCGATGGACGGGGAGACGGAGGGCTATTACGAGTCCGTCGGGGTCATGCACGTCTTTGCCGTTTCGGGTCTGCATTTCGGCTTTTTGTTCGGGGCTTTGAGCTTTATTTTCTTTAAAATTAAATTTAAAAGGAAATATTTGCGCGAGACGCTGATATTCGTGATTTTTTTGGCCTACGCCTATTTGTGCGACTTTTCGCCGTCGGTAATGCGCGCCGTCATTATGCTGACGGTTCACATGGCGGCGCGGGCCTCCGGGCGGAGATATGACGGGCTCAATATACTGTGCTTTGCGGCGGTGATAATTCTCTTGATTAATCCGCTGTTTTTGCTTTCCTTCGGGTTTTTGTTGAGCTTTTTTGCCGTATTCGGCATAACCTTATACTACAAAAAGACGGCGGCGTTTCTCTCGCGTCCTTTCGGGCGGTTTTTTGACGAAAGGCAAAGACCGCTATCTCCGATATTGAGGCCGATATTCGGGCTTAGACGGCTGGTCGTCAATTCGGTTTCGATGACCTTTTCGGCCAATGTCGGCGCGTTCGTCTTTTTGAGCTTGTTTTTTGGCGGAATTCCTTTGATATCGTTTGCCGCCAACATAATAATCGTGCCGGCGGTGTCGGCGTTGTTTCCTTATCTTTTGACGGTCGCCTTCGGCGGCGCGGCCGCGCCGCCCGTCAACGCGTTTTTTGTGCTTGCCGACAAGGCGGTAGTCTTTCTCAACGCCGTCGCGCGTATGCTGTCGCCGTTTTCGGCGTTGAGCGTGTCGGTCGGGTTTAGCGCGGTTTCGGGAGTTTTGTATTATGTCGTTTTGATATATTTGTCAAAAATCTACATAGGAAAAAGATTGAATATCATAGAAAAAATAAAGACGGCGTTCAAAAATAAAAAATAAATGCAAAACCCCTTGATAAATTCTTTACTTAAACATACTAAAATGATATAATTATACATTGTGAACGCTATAGAATTTGATGAAAAACAACCTTGTCCGGTGTATATTATGCGCGGCGGCGACGCTTATTTGAAGGACGGCGTTATAAGCAAGCTAAAAAGCCTCGTTCCCGACGAATCTCTCGCCGTCAACTATTTGAGGTTCGAGGAGGACGCGAAGGTTTCGGACATAACGGCGGCGGCCGGCACGTTTTCTTTTTTTGAGGAAAAGAAAATTATTTTGTACGCCGCTCCGCAAAACGCCAAAATGTCGGAGTCCGACAAAAGCGTCCTTGCCGAATATTGCAAAAACCCTTGCGAAACGACGGTTCTCGTCATAGACGACGACGGCGGCTTTGTCAAGTTTTTGGACAAATACGCCGAAAAGCTCGACTGCTCGCCTCCCGACAACGCGTTTATATCGCGGTGGCTAAAAAATTCTCTGGCAAAATCGGGCTTTAGCATAGATAACTCGGCGGTCGAAACCCTCGTGAGGTTTTGCAACTGTGACATGATGCGCCTTGACACGGAGGTCAAAAAGCTGACGGCCTACGCCGCCGCGCAAAAAAACGTGACGGCAGCCGACGTTTCGGCTTGCGTCGCGCCCGACGCGGAGCTTCAGGTCTATGAGCTTACAAACTGCTTATCTAAGCGCGATAATAAAAAATCGGTAGAGATATATAATATTCTTGTCGGGAGAGGCGAGTCGCCCGCGATGCTTTTGTCGATGATGACGTCGCAATTCAGACGCATTATGTACGCGCTGTTGTCGCCGCTCGGTGACTCCGAGCTTGCCGCGCTCTTTAAGGTCAAGGAATATTCGATAGTCGTCGCAAGACGGATGTCGGCAAATTTTTCTAAGCTAAAGCTAAAAAGGATATTAGACAACCTAACTCTTTCCGAATATCTATTCAAAAGCGGGGTCATAAGCGACAGGGCGGCCTTGGAGCTGTCCTTTGCTTATCTATTAACGATATGATAAAAATCGACATAAAAAGCATTATAAATATCATGAAAAAAATTCCGCCTTGGCTGTCCTTCGCGGCGTTTGCCTTGTCGTGTTTTTTTGCCGATTTTTTTGTGCTGAGGGTTAGCGCGTACAGCCTGCCGTTCGACGCGGCGGCGGCGGAGCTTTTGCCGTCCTTTGAGACTCTCGGCGTATACGCCTATATGGCGGTTCAGGCGCTGATAAACGCCGTCTTTATATACTTCATATTCAGACTGATTTTGACGAGACAGGCTCTTGTGTTCGGCGTAGTCGCAGACAAAAAAACGGCGGGTCTATACCTCGAGTTTTTTATAACAGCCGCTAATATCGTAGCGGGACTTTTCGGCTTGCTCTTTTTGGCGTACCCTTATATTTTTATCAACTACATTACGATAATAAAGTTTTTTATAGTGACGGTAGGCTATATATTTCTCGCTTATTTCTTTACGCGTGAGTTTGTGCCGGGCAAACGCGCAAAGCGGTTCTTTTTCGGGCTTGCCTCTATGTATTTCGGCATAAACATAACCTATACGGTTTTTGCATTTATAACGGGAGGTTTTTTGCTATGAAAAAAATCGCGGCAAGGGCCTTTGGTTTTGGCGGCGCGGTGATGCGCGCGGCGGCGTTTTTGACGGCGGCGTTAGCGGTTTTCTCGGCGTTTTCCGGCTTTTTGGGCGGCGGCGCGGCTTTTGCCGCGGAGACGGGACTTTCCGACGGACAGCGCGCGAGTATGACCTATAAATATATGAGCTTTTTCGCGTCTAATTACCGCGACAGAACGGCGGGAACGGCGGGCTGCGAGGCGGCGGCAGGTTATTTGTCGGGCTTTTTTGACGGGCTTGACGATTTTGAGCCTTACACGTTCGAGAGGGACGGGCTTGTCGACGCGTCGGACGGCGCGATGAAATTTGCCTTTGAGGACTACGGCAAAAACACGCTTGAGACGAGTAATATCGTCTATGTCAAAAAGGCCTCCAAGCCTTATAGCCTAAACAAGCGGGTGATAATCGGGGCGCATTACGACAATTCTTATAGCCTCGAAATCAACGGCGCGGCGGTCGGCGGCGAGGGCGTCGTAGACAACGCGGGCGGCGTCGGCGTTATGCTGGCGATAGCCGCGGCGATAGACGGCATAGAGCTTGATTTTGACGTGGTTTTCGCGGCGTTTTCCGCCGAGGAATACGGGCTTTTGGGCAGCTCATATTTTGTCGAAAGCATGTCGGAAAGGGAGATAGCCGACACGCTTTTGATGATAAATCTCGATTGTCTGACGGGCGGCGACTATCTCTATCTGTATGTCGACGAGTTAAAACGCCTGCACGGGCAATATCTTTTTGATTTGGCGGAGGATTTGGAGCTTGATATAAGACGCGTTCCGGTCGGAAGGCTCGCGCTCTATGAGGACCCTTATTCGGGGCTTGGCTATCTGCGCTATACCATGATGAGCGACCACGCGCCTTTTTATAAGGCGGGAATCAACACGGCCTACTTTACCGGCGCGAATTTTTCTCTGACCGGCGGCTTTACCGCGCGCGAATCTAAGACATACCCCGACATAATCAACACAAAGGACGACACATGGGAAAAATACGCCGAATATTACGGCGATACGGGTTATATTAAGGGCGACGCGGCCGTAGAGCTTATTGCAAACGCGCTTATGAGAGACGACTTTGCCGCGGCTATGCTAAAGAGCGCGGCGACTAAACGGACGTATTCTCTGCTCTATAATAACGCGTTTTATATTTCCGTATACGTCGTTTTGACCGCCGCGCTTATCGGTCTCGCGTATATCGCTTACAAAAAGCTCGACGTAAAATACGCCGGCGGCAATACGGACGCGGGAGAGACGCGCAAGGATATAGTCGTCTTTGAGGAATTCGGAATTTAGCAAAACAACCGTTGTTGTTAAAAAAAATAAAAGCTTGTCTTTAGGAGAAAAAAATTATGGGATTTCGCGAATATTTAGAGGGCATAAACGCCGCGGCGATCGTCGATCTGCTTTTGGCGGCGGCCGTCGGGGTTGTCATCGTCGTTTTCTTTTACCGCAAAAACAGTCTGCGTCTGGCTCTGATAATAGGCGGCCTGTTTGTGCTCTATCTCGCGGCGGCCGTGCTTAACGCCTATGCGCCGCACAACGAGCTATACGTCTCAAAGGTGATTTTGCGGTTTGTCATATTCTTTATGTCGCTGATTGTGGCGGTCGTCTATCAGTCGGAATTTAAATCCGCTCTGTCAAAAATAGGCAAGCCGTTTGATCACGGCGAGCAGGGCTACCGTTCGACGGACGACGAGCTGCTAAAGGTCGTAGGAGAGATAGTCAAGGCGGCGCAAAAGTGTTCAAAGAACGACATAGGAGCGTTGATAGTTTTGACTAAATCGGCCTTGCCCGAGATAATCACAAACAGCGGCGTATTGCTTTATGCGGTGGTTTCCGCTCCGCTCATAGAGAGTATATTCAACAAGCATTGTCCGCTTCACGACGGCGCGCTTGTCGTCAAGGGGACGCGCCTTGTCGCGGCCGGTTGCTTTTTGCAGATTTCACAGGAGGTCAAGCTCGATAAGGAGCTTGGCACGCGGCACAGAGCCGCCATCGGAATTACCGAAATATGCCCCGACGTGCTTTCGGTAGTCGTCAGCGAGGAGACGGGGATAATATCCATCGCAAAAAAAGGACAGATAAAAAGATATATCACCACCGAGGTTCTTCAGCAGGAGCTTGAAGCCTTTTATGGGATAGTCAGAATAACCGCGCCGATAGAAAGGGCGCAAAGAAAGCATTAAACCGACGAAACTAAAAAAAAGAGGATTTTAATCGATGACAAAGGTCATAGACGGCGGAGCGGGCTGCGACCCGTTCGTAGTAAAAGTACCGGAAATACTGCTGCCTAAGGACGGCGCGGACTATTCTAAGTGGGCGTGCATAGCTTGCGATCAGTTTACCTCCGAGGCCGGATATTGGAAGGAGCTTGACGAACTGACAAGAGGCGTATGCAGTACGTATCACATAACCTATCCCGAGATTTTTTTGGGAAAGGACGAGGATTGCAGAATAGAAAAAATAAACGCCGAAATGCAAAGGTATCTCGACGAAGGGGTATTTAAGACCGTAAAGGACGCGTTTATACTCGTCGAGAGAACGACAAAATATTCTGACGCTCCGCGCTACGGCCTTATGATAGCCGTCGATTTGGAGGCGTATGACTTTAAGCCCTTTAACAAGGCTTATATAAAGGCGACGGAGGGCACGATTTTGGAACGCCTGCCCGTCAGAATCAAAATCCGCGAACACGCGCCGCTTGAGTTTCCGCATATAATGCTACTGGCCGACGACGACAAAAGGACGGTCATAGAGCCGCTCGCCGCAAACAAAAACGCGCTCAAGTTACTCTACGACTTTGAGCTGAATCAAGGCGGCGGGCATATCAGAGGCTATAAGGCAGACGATACCGCGTCGGTTTTGACGGCGATTTACGCGCTTGCCGACGGCGAAGCTTTGGCAAAAAAATACGGCCGCGCGGACTGCAATTTTTTGTTTGCGGTCGGCGACGGAAACCATTCGCTGGCAACCGCAAAGGCGTGCTGGGAACGGCTAAAGCCGACGCTTGACGGCGGCGAGACCGCAAAAAATCACCCCGCGCGCTACGCGCTCGTCGAGCTTGTCAACATCTATGACGACGCTCTCAAATTTGAGCCTATACACCGCGTCGTCTTTGACGCCGGAGAGGAGTTTTTAGACGGGCTGAAAGCCTTGAAGGGCGGCGGTACTATAACGGCGTTCGACGGCGGCGGAAGCTATAACATAAGCGTATCTGAAAACGCGGCGGATGCTATACGCCAAATACAGGAATATATCGAGGCCTACGCAAAAGCGCATAAGGAGGTTACCGTCGATTATATTCACGGCGAGGAGCATTTAAGAGAGGTCGCGGCCTCGGGCGGAGGGATAGGCATAGTCATGCCGTCGATAAAAAAACGACAGCTTTTCCCTTATGTGGTCGAGCGCGGCGTTTTGCCTAAAAAGGCTTTTTCGATGGGCGAAGCCGAGGAAAAAAGATATTATCTTGAGGCAAAAAGAATAAAATAATTTTTTATCGGTTCGACGCTTTTTTTGAGGGGTTAAAGCCCCCGAGGCGTTTTTTGTGAAAAATTGACAATAGGGAGAGAGGAGTTTATGTGTAAGGTATGCAAATTCGGCGGCACGTCGATGGCCGACGCCGACGCGATAAGAAACGTAGAGGATATCATAAGGAGCGACGATAGCCGGCGCGTCGTCGTCGTATCCGCGCCCGGCAAGAGATTTAAGGACGACGAAAAGGTAACCGACCTTTTGTACCGCGCCTTTAGCTTAAAGGACGATCCGACGGGATTTTGCGGCGTATTCGGCAAAATAACCGCGCGTTATGACGGCATAATAAAGGACTTAAAGCTCGACTGCGATTTGAGCGCGGAATACGAAGCTATAAGTCAAAAAATAAGAGCGTCAAAAACGCCCGATTACGCCGCGTCGAGAGGCGAATATTTGAGCGCGCTTATTACCGCAAAATACCTCGGCTTTGATTTTATCGACGCGAAGGACTGCATCAGATTTGATTCGTCGCGCGTTTTTGACCCGGAGACGACAAACGGGCTTCTCGGCTCCGCGCTCTCGGGTGGGCGGTACGCCGTGCTTCCCGGCTTTTACGGCGCGGACGCGCGCGGCGAAATAGTCACCTTTTCGCGCGGCGGCTCCGACGTGACGGGTTCGATTGCGGCGAGGGCGGCAAAGGCGCTCGTCTACGAAAATTGGACGGACGTAGACGGCTTTTTGACGGCGGATCCGCGCATAGTCGACAAGCCCGAGCTTATAGAGACGCTGTCTTATAAGGAGCTGCGCGAGCTTTCTTATATGGGCGCGAGCGTGCTTCATCACGAGGCGATTTTTCCCGTCAGAAAGGAAGGCATTCCGATAAACGTAAAAAACACCTTTGACAAGACAAAGGCCGGCACGATGATTTTGCCGGCGGCAAAGCTTCCTAAGCCGCGCCGCATAGTCACGGGCATAGCCGGCAAAAAAAATTATTCGGTCATCAACATCGAAAAGTCGCTTTTGAACAACGAAATCGGCTTTGTCAGAAAGGTTCTCTCTATTTTGGAGAAATACGGCATTTCATTCGAGCATATGCCGACGGGAATAGACACGATGAGCATAATTTTGGCCGATTCGGAATTTAAAATTCCGCCGGACAGGCTTGTCGAGGAGATAAAAACGACGCTGTCGCCCGATTCTATCGCCGTTTATAGCGGACTGTCGCTGATCGCCGTCGTCGGTCACGGCATGGAAAACAAAAAGGGAACGGCGGCGCAAATTTGCGGCGCGTTGTTTGACGCGGACATAAACATAAGAATGATTGATCAGGGCAGCAGTGAAATCAACATAATAGTCGCCGTCGGAACCGACGACTACGAAAGAGCCGTAAACGCCGTTTACGATTCGTTTTTTAGACGCGGCGCAAGCCGTGAAAGCGCATGAAAGCCGGCGATATAATCAAGCTCGATATAGCCGATATCGGTTGCAATACCGAGGGCGTGGCAAGGTGCGGAGATATAATAACCTTTGTGCCGTTTGTCGATTTAGGCGAGGAAATCGAGGCCGAAATAACTCATATAAACAAAAATTATATCTTTGCCCAAAAAACCAAGCTCATAAAAGCGTCGCCCTGCCGGGTAGAGCCGCCCTGCGTCTATTTTGAAAAATGCGGCGGCTGCGACTGTCAGCATTTGTCTTATGAACGTCAGCTCGCCCACAAGGAAAAGATTTTAAGGGACACGCTTTCAAAATTTTTGGACGTTTCTAACATAAATTTTTTGCCGATAAGATACGGAGACAAGCGGTACGGCTATCGCAACAAGCTGCAAATTCCCGTGTCGGCGGGCGGCGGGGGAAAAGCCGTTATCGGCTTTTTTGAGAAGGATTCGCATAAACCGGTAGACATGAATTCATGCGTTTTGCACGGCGAATGGGCCGCCGCCGTCATAAAAGGCGTAAGGCGGTATATGTCGGAGTGCGGCGTCGCGCCTTACGACGAAAGGTCGCGCCGCGGAGTTTTGAGGCACATAGTCGCGAGAAAGCTCGGGGATTATCTGTCCGTCACCCTTGTCATAAACGACGCAAAATTGCCGAAGTATTCTAAATTAGCCGATATTATAGAGTATTCCATAAGAAATATAGACGGAATAAAGGGCTTTTCACTGCATTATTCGGTAAATATGAAAAATACAAACGTAATATTAGGCGATAATATCACGACGGTTTGTGGCTATCCGCTCGCGCCGTATGAGATTTTGGGCATAAAAACGCGCGTGTCGCCGCTGTCGTTCATGCAAATAAACGACGGCGTAAGAGATATGATATATCAATCGGTCGCGTCGCTTGCCGAGGGCGCGGACACGGTTATAGACGCTTATTCGGGCGGCGGAGCTTTGACAGCGTTGCTTTCAAAAAAGGCCCGAACGGTATACGGCATAGAAATAGCCGCGGAGGCCGTCGCGGATGCGGACGGGCTTGTCAAAAGCAACGGCATACAAAACGTCAAAAACATATGCGGCGACGCGGCCGACGCGCTCCCGTCGCTCATAGCGCGGCTAAAGGGCGGCGTGACCGTCGTCTTGGACCCGCCCAGAAAGGGCTGCGAAAAAAGCGTAATCGACGCGCTGACGGCGGCGCGTTGTCAAAATATCGTCTATATTTCATGCAATCCGGCTACGCTTGCCCGCGATTTGAGCCTGCTGTCTAAGGAATATAATACCGTCTCCGTCGAGCCTTACGATATGTTTCCGTCGACTAAGCACATAGAAACGCTTGCTTATCTGACGCTAAAGGCGGTATAATATAAATTACGGCTTGCCGCCGCGTTTAATTTGCGGGCGGCGGAGAGGCTTTCGCCGCGCGCCGTCCTTGATAAGCCCGGCCTGCAATGGGGCCGACGCAAGATAGAAAATAAGCTTTAAGGAGATAAAAATTGATCGATATTAAGCTTGCAGATGAAATTTATAAGCTGATTTACGAGGCCTCGGTCGCGCTTCCTGACGACGTCTATGACGCGCTTGCCGGCATGAGCGCGCGCGAGGACAAGCCGCTTGCAAGGGAGCTTTACGGCTGTATCTTTGACAACGTAAAAAAAGCCGCCTTGTTAGACCGCCCGATTTGTCAGGACACCGGCTCGCTTCAGTTTTTTTTGAAGGCCGGCTCAAAATGTCCTCTGCTCGGCGACGCGGAGGATTCGATAAAGCACGCCGTTATAGCCGCGACGCGCGGCATTCCGCTTAGACCCAACGCCGTCGACAGCTTTGCAGAGAGAAATACCGGAAACAACGTCGGCGAGGGCGCGCCCTTTATCGAATGGGAAATCATACCGGGTCGCGACGACCTCGAGGTTACGGTATACATGGCGGGAGGCGGTTGTTCGCTTGTCGGACGGTCAAAGGTATTGATGCCGCTCGAGGGCTATGAGGGAATAGTCAAATTTGTCTTTGACGCCGTCGTCGAATGGGGCGTAAACGCCTGTCCGCCGCTGATTGTCGGCGTGGGAATAGGCGCGTGCGCGCCGACCGCCGCGATGCTTTCAAAAAAAGCCGTCTTGCGCCCCGTAGGTTCAAAAAACGCCAACCGGAGAGCGCGCGAAATGGAGGAGCATATGAAACGCGGACTTAATTCCGTCGGCATAGGCCCGCTCGGAATGTCGGGCAAGGAGAGCGTGCAATGCGTCAACATAGAGTACGCCGCGCACCACCCGGCGACGCTCGCGGTAGGGGTCAGCGTCGGTTGCTGGGCGACGAGGCGAAAGACGGTTGTCATCAAAGCCGACGGCGGCCGGCTATAAAAGCCGCCGTGCATGAATGAAGGTTAAGCTCTAAGAAAACGTATTTTATTCGGGTTGACGAGGCGCGGCTACGCCGCCCCCGCGGAGGAGTTTTATGAAAATTGTTTTGAATACGCCGATAAAGGACGGCGATATAGAGACCTTAAAAATCGGCGACGTGATATATCTGTCGGGAACGGTCGGAACGGCGCGCGACGACGGACACAGGCGCGTAGTAGCCGGAGGAATACTGCCCGAATTTGACTTAAGGGGCGGCGCGGTTATGCACGTAGGCCCGATTGTCAAGGGCGATAAGGATAGCGGATATGAGATAATCGCCGCAGGCCCGACTACAAGCCGCAGAATGGACTTATACGAAAAGGAATTTATAGAAAAAACCGGCGTGAAGCTGATAATCGGCAAGGGGGGAATGGGCAAAAAAACCGCCGAAGCGTGCAAGCAATATAAGGCGTTGCACTGCGTCTATCCCGGGGGGTGCGCCGTATCCGCCGCCGCCGCAGTCGAAAGGGTGATAGGCGTAGAGTGGGAGGATTTGGGAATGCCCGAGGCCTTTTGGATATTGCGTGTAAAGGATTTCGGTCCTCTGATAGTGTCGATAGATACCGAGGGGAACAATTTGTTTGAACAAAACAAAGCGATTTTTGAGGAAAGAAAGCAAAAAGCCGTCGAGGAGGTTTGCAAGCACGTCGGCTTTTCGCACGAATAATAGATTTTTTTTAGGGGCTTGCGCATTCGCGTAAGCCCTATTTTATTTTTTTGGGAGTTGACAAAAACGCTTTAAAGGGTTATAATATAGCTTATGAGAAAAATTCGATATTTTTTATGCGGAATTTTAGTCGCCGCGCTGTGCTTTGCCGCCGTGTTTTTTATGACGGGCTTCGGCGAAAACGCCGGCTATACCGACGAGAGCGCGTATACCGACGCGGAAAATCTTGCCCGCTCCAAGGCCGTCGCGGCGAAGGCCGTCAACGCCGGGCGGCTGACCGACGGACGGCTGTCGGGTTATATGACGATGAAGTCCAAGACAGGCTCTATAACCGTCGATTTTGGCGAACGCGTGACGTTTAACACGGTTATTTTGCGCGAAAAGGGCTTTAACGTCAAGGAGTTTTCTATTTTTTATCTCGACGAAAACGGCGAATACCGCCTGCTTTTGCGTCAGGACAAGATAGAGGATTATCGCTATCTCGCGTTTTCGCCCGTTACCTCGTCGAGGCTGAAAATTGAAATCGCCAAGGCGATAGCCTTGCCGAAGCTTGTCGAGTGCGAGGTCTTTAACGTCGAAAAGGCGTCAGGCGAATTTATCGCGGCGGGATATTTGCTGTCAAATAGAATTCCGCGCTCCATAGCCGAAAACTCGTATTTTGACGACGGCATTTTTGGCGTTTATGACCGCGTGACAATCATCGCCGGCATAAACGTAAGCCTTGAAAACGGCGGCATAGACGAGAAAAAAAGCTACGGCGGTCAAGACGGCGATTTGGCGGTTACGGCGAGAGAGATAAGGGCGCGGACGGCCGCTATAGGCCGGCGGTGCGACATTTATATAACGATTCAGGGAATAGACGCGCGGCTTTTGAAGTCGCCCTACCGCGACGCGTCGATAAAAAGCATTGTCGAAACGGCAAAGGCCAATGACGCGGACGGCATAGATTTTAATTGGGAATTTCCCGTTGGCGAGGAGGAATTCGCGCTTTTTAGCCGCTATATCATAGACGTAAAGGCGGCGTTGTCGGCGCAAAACCTCAAGCTGTCGATGGCTCTTTACGGGTGGGGACAGCAAATGTTTCCGGCGGAGGTCTGGGAGGCGGTCGACTATGTCAACGTCATGGGCTACGACCAATACGATCAGGACGGAAGCGGCGGCTCGTTTCTCTCGGGCGTTCTTCAGCCCATCAATTATTTTTGCGCCCTCGGCTTGCCGCGTAAAAAAATCATGCTCGGCGCTCCGTTTTACGGAACGCCCGTAGATAACGTCGGCAGACAGATAGGCTGCGGCAATCCGGTTTTTTTGCGCGAAAATTATTTTGACAACTTTTTGATTAACAAAGAAACGGGCGAGCTTTGCGCCTTTAACAGTCCGCAGCTGATTTATGACAAGACGGCTTACGCCGTTCACAGCGGACTTGCGGGGATTTTTTGCTGGGAGATAGGCTCGGACGTAGACAGCGCGAACGGGTATTCGCTGCTCGGGGCTATAGCGCGGGCAAAAAAAGACAGATTGTCTTAAAAAAAAACGGAGAGGAACTAATCTATGAGAACGGAAGTTAGAAACCTGTTGACGGTTATTCTCGGAGTATGCGCGGCTTGCGTGTGTCTGGCGGCCTTAATATTTTTTGGAAAGCCATTCTTGAACGAAATTTCTAAGCCGCAGGAAATGGTCGGGAGTATCAAGGGCTTTTTTATCTATATTCCGATTATGGCCGTATTTGCCGCCGCCGCGCTCATGCCGCGCAACAAGGTCGGAGGCGAGGGCTTTTGGCTGTTTGTTTTGACGCTGCTGGTTTTGATTTACGCCTCGGTAACGCCCTTTAACGTGCGTAACGCGCTCTACAATCCCGTTTTTCAGTCGTTAGCGGAGGAGTTTCAAAAATCGTCTATGCTCGACGCGACCTCACAGAGAACCGTTCAAAATTTTGCCGCTATTTTGAGCGTCGTATTTAACGGATTGGCTATAGGCGTGTCGGGCGGCGTCGTTATCCGTTGCGTAAAGCGTTATATAACCGTCATAAGCAAGCCGGTTTTTGCGGGAGCCGCCTTGTGCGCCGCCGCCGCTCTTTCATTTTGCTCTTATTTTCTATTGAAGCTTATTGCGGACGGACTCGGATATCAAGCCGTGTTTTATTGCGCGGGCGGCTTTGCCGCGCTTATTTGCCTGATAAACCTTTCTTTGAGGGCTTATAGGCTAAATATTGCGTAAATTTTTTAACTAATTTTTAAAACCCTATTGAAAAAACGGAAAAAATGTGTTATAGTAGAAAGGAAATTTGCTTATTTTTTTAAAAGGCGGTGTAGTATGACGAATTTTCAGACTAAGGACATTAGAAATATCGCTCTCATAGGGCACAGCGGAGAGGGAAAAACCACTCTCGCCGAAGCCGTTTTGTTTAACGTCAAGGCGATTGACAGACAGGGCAGAGTCGAGGACGGCAATACCGTAATGGATTTTGACGCCGAGGAGACGGCGCGAAAAATCTCTATAAGCCTCGCGGCGGCTTACGCCGTCTATAAAAATGTAAAAATCAACATTTTGGACGTTCCCGGTTTTTTTGATTTTGAGGGCGAAAGGGCTTCGGCTATGCACGTTGCCGGCTCCGCCGTCATAGTTACGTCGGCGTCGGGTCAGTTGACCGTCGGAACAGAGCTGGCGCTTGAGCTTTGCACCGAAAAGAAAATGCCGGCCATTATTTTTGTCAGCCATATAAACAAGGAAAATTCCAATTTCAGAGATACGGTAAACGCCATCAGACAAAAATTTTCGCACGTCAGCATTATGGAATTCCCCATAATGAAGGACGGAAAGATGACGGGCTACATAGATATTCCGACAAAAAAGGCCTATGACAACGACGGAAACGAGATAGCGTTCCCCGAGGAGTTTAGGGGCGAAACAGACGAAATTTATTCAAAGTTTATCGAAACCGTCGCGGAAACCTCCGACGCGCTTATCGAAAAGTTTTTTGCGGGCGAGCCGTTCGGCGAGGAGGAAATCAAGAGCGGAACAAAGGAGGCGATCAAGAGCGGCTTGCTCATTCCCGTATTTTTTGGCTGTTCCGCCAAAAATATCGGGATACAAAGCCTTATGGACAAAATCGTCGACGTTTTTCCTCACCCCGCGGAGCGCAAGATAACCAAAGCAAAAAACGCCGACGGAGACGAGATAATCGTCGAATGCGACGTAAACAAGCCGTTTTCGGCGCAGGTATTCAAGACCGTCGTCGACCCCTTTGTCGGTAAGCTGCTTTATTTCAAGGTGCTTTCGGGCAAAATTTCTACGGGAGATTCGGTATTGAACGCCAATTCGGATAAAATCGAAAAAATAGGCGCGTTGTATG
Organism: Clostridiales bacterium; assembly: GCA_031273825.1. Taxonomy (GTDB): domain Bacteria; phylum Bacillota; class Clostridia; order Christensenellales; family JAISNN01; genus JAISNN01. The sequence continues at coordinate 22,838 of JAISRB010000041.1, read as the reverse complement.
TTTTGAAGGGCAAAAAGCAGGAGGCCGCGGACGTATTGCAGGCCGGAGATATCGGGGCGGTGTCTAAGCTTGTCTACACCAATATAGGCGATACGCTTTGCGCGCCCGACAAAAAAGTCATATTTAATCCGATAGAATTTCCCGCGCCGATGATATCTCTCGCCGTAACGAGCGCAAAGCAGGGCGACGAGGAAAAGGTCATACAAGGCCTGATGAGATTTTTAGAGGAGGATTCGACGATAAGACTCAACAAAAACGTCGAAACCGGCGACGTGGAGCTATTCGGAATAGGCGAGACGCAGCTTGAAATCATATGCAAAAAGCTAAAAAACAAATTCGGAGTCGAGGCAAAGCTGATAAATCCCAAGGTTCCCTATAGAGAAACCATCAAAAAAACCGTGCAGGTTCAGGGCAAGCACAAAAAACAATCGGGCGGACACGGGCAGTACGGAGATTGCCGTATTCGCTTTGAGCCTTATTCGGACGGCGAATTTTTGTTTGCCGACGAGGTTGTGGGCGGAGCCGTTCCGAAGCAGTATTTTCCCGCCGTTGAAAAGGGGCTTAGAGAATGCCTGCCGAACGGGGTTCTCGCGGGCTATCCCGTCGTCAACATAAAGGCCGTGCTCTATGACGGAAGCTATCACGACGTAGATTCGTCCGAAATGGCCTTCAAAATCGCCGCGCACATAGCCTTTAAGGAGGGCTGTCAAAAGGCCTCGCCCGTCCTCCTCGAGCCGATTATGAGGGTAAACGTAACCGTTCCCGACGATTATATGGGCGACATCATAAGCGACGTCAACAAACGCCGCGGACGCATTCAGGGCACCGACGTCGTCGGCGGCAAGCAGGTCGTCACCGCCGAGGTTCCGCAACGCGAAATGTTTAAATACGCCACCGACCTGCGCTCTATCACGCAAGGCAGAGGCCGCTTTTCTGCGGAATTCGACAGATATGAGGAAGCCCCTCCTGCCATAGCTCAAAAAATCATAGAGGAATCGGACAAAATCAAAACCGAGGAGTAGAGCTTTTTTGCTAAAAATTACTTATACAAATAAAACGACCGCCTTATTAGGGGCGGCCGTTTTATTTGTGTAGGAGAATTTATGAAAACACCAATAAAAAAAGATGTTTTATCAAACGGGCAAGTTTAAAGCGCAAGCTAATCGGGTTGCGTCTATATTGTAAGGACAAGCCAATTTAGATTACGCCTATATTGTAATAATATATTGTTAAATGAACATGAACTTGATGATTTTTTTAGTTTCCGTCTTTTTTTCTTATATCCTTTCTCATGACCTTGCCGCTTACGGTTTTTGGCAGCTCGTCGACAAATTCGATTATGCGCGGATATTTATAGGGCGCGGTGGCCTTTTTTACATGCTCCTGGAGCTGTTTTTTTAGCTCGTCCGAGGGGGGATATCCCTTTGCAAGAACGATAGTCGCCTTGACTATTTGTCCGCGCAGAGCGTCGGGAACGGCGGTTATAGCGCATTCCAAAACCGACGGGTGCTCGTGAAGCGCGCTCTCGACCTCAAACGGGCCTATACGATAGCCGGAGCTTTTGATGATATCGTCCTTGCGCCCGACAAACCAAAGATAGCCCTCGTCGTCGGCGTAGGCGAGATCTCCCGTTCCGTAATATTTGCCGGAGAGGGCGTTCGCCGTGCGCGCCTCGTCTTTGTGATAGCCCATGAGCAGGCTGTAGTTGCCGTGCTTGTTTAAGACGGCGATTTCGCCGATCGCGCCTTGCGGAACGACGCAGCCCAAGTCGTCGATTAGGTCGACGCGGTAGACGGGCGACGGCCGCCCCATCGAGCCTTGCTTAGGCTTGAGATAACAAAAGGTTCCGGCTATTATCGCGCTTTCCGATTGGCCGAAGCCCTCGCGGATTTCAAGGCCGGTTATACGCGCAAACTGATTGAATATCTCGGCGTTGAGCGGTTCGCCCGCGGTCGAGCAATGCTTTACGCTTGACAGATCGTGTCCGGATAAATCCTCCTTGACCAAAAAGCGATAGATTGTCGGCGGCGCGCAAAACGTCGTCACCTTATATTTTGACAGCAAGGGGAGTATGTCGGTCGGCGTAAAGCGTCCGTAATAATCATAGCCGAATATGGCCGTGCCCGCAATCCACTGCCCGTATATCTTGCCCCACGAAAACTTTGCCCAGCCCGTTTCGGCCATTGTGAAGTGCAGGCCGTCGTCTATGACGTTGTGCCAATATTTGGCGTTGATTATGTGTCCGAGAGGGTAGGTATAGTTGTGGGCGACCATTTTTGGAAAGCCGGTAGTCCCGGAAGTGAAGTAGACGAGCATCATGTCGTCGTTTTTGTTTTTGATTTTAAGGTAGTCCGTAGTCGCTTGTTCAAGCTCCGTCTCAAGATTGATAAAGCGGCTTTCGCCCGTCGTCAGTATTCGCTCAAGCGTATTGCAGCGCGGCGCGGCCTCGCTAAGATGAGAAAGGATATCGTCCTCGGCAACCGCAAAAATCATCTTTACGTCCGCGCTGTTGCAGCGGTAGGTTATGTCCTTAGGCGTCAGCATACACGTCGCGGGAATAATTACCGCGCCGACCTTGTGGGCGGCTACCGCGATAATCCAATATTCATAGCGGCGGTTTAGCATCGTCATGATAAAATCGCCCTTTTTTATTCCGTATTTTTGCATGACATGCGCCGCCTTGTCTGACAGCTCCGATATGTCCTTAAAGGTAAATATCCTTTCGTCGCCCTTGTCGTTGCGCCACACGAGCGCGGTTTTGTCGGGCGCAAGCGCGGCGTATTTGTCTATTACGTCGTAACCGAAATTAAAGCCCTCCTTGACGGTGATTTTGAGATTGTCATAAAAATCGTCGTAGTCTTTAAAGTCGGTTCGGTTCAAAAAATCGGCAAGCAAATTCATAAAGGCGTTTCCTTAAGAGAGTGTCGTTTGAGAATTTAGGAATATTTTATCACAATATAAAAAAAAAGACAAATAAAAACGGTCGATATTTGAAGCGGATAAATCGCAAATTTTTATTGATGCTTTTTTGTGTTTTTTTGCGTGAGAAAATATATTATAAAGCCTACGATAATTAGGTATTTACTTTCGGTTGTGATATAATATTATTACACAGTATATCCGGGAGGATTATAAATGTACAAGCATACGCATGTTGGCGTTTATGGAATAGTCTTGAATAATGGGAAAGTAATAAGGCCGAGGGCTTATGCTCGGGTATGATGTCAATATAACGGTTGATTTCTTGTTTTGTCGCGTTCATAGTTTTTATTTTCGTTTAGATTATTTTTTGAATAATTCGGAATGGCTGCCGGTTCTTGTGAAGTATACGTCGGTTGTATCCGTTTCGTAAATTATCAGCCAATCGGGTTCGATATGAGTTTCTTGTTGTCCGTCATATTCACCTTTTAAAAAATGGTTTTTATATTTTTTGTTTAAAGGCTTTTCGTTTTTTATGTCGTCATTACGGATTTTATTAGTTTCATGTCTTTTCTTTGTTTTTTTACGCGCTCAAAATCTTTTTTAAATTTTGAAGTAAAATTCACCTTTAGCATTATACACCCATCTCCTCAAAGAATTCTTCAAGGGTTTGTGTGTTTTTGGAAATTTTTCCGTTTATCATGTCTTTAACTTCTTGCATTGCCTCTAAGGTTTCTTTGTTGGGTATTTTTGCTTTTATGGTAAACGGTATGGTGTTTGTATTTATTACTTGTTTTAAAAATAGATTAACGGCATCCGAAGTCGATAATCCCATGTTTTGTAAGATATATTCGGCTTCTTGCTTTAAATTTTTGTTGATTCTTATGTGTAACGTTTCATTTTTTGTAGCGTTTGTGTTCATATGATTACCTCTCTTTCTATATTATATTCAAATTGTATCACAAAATACATACAAAATCAAGCTTTTGTTATAAGTTTTTTAAAATTTATATTTTTTTATATTTTGGGCGCAAGCTTTGAGTTTGATATAAAACACTTTTGTTTTTTACTCTAATTCTTTGTTGTCTATGTCGCTCGGAGCGTATAGTATACGGTATATTTTGATAGTTTCGCTTTCGACGATTGCTTTATAAAAAATCACATAGTTGCCTACGAATAGTTTTCTATATTTTTTGTTTTCCTTAAAAATAGAACCTCTTAGCGGGAAGGAACATGTTGTTTTGAATGCTTTTCTAAAATTTGCGTTTAAGTCCTCGGCGGCTTTTTTGTTTTTGAGAGTATTTTTGATATAGAAGTATATGTTTTTCAAGTCCTGTTTTGCTTCCGATAATACTTCAATTTTATACATGATTATTCTCCGTCGTTTTGAAACTCTTTGTCAAATTCGTCGAGTAAAGCGAAACCTTCAAACCACTCGGCTCCGTTTGCTTCCGCATTTTCGGCTTCTTTTAGCATTGCGGCAAAATAGTCGTTATTTTTTTTTGTCTCTTTGTTTCTTATGTCAAACGGGAGATTGTTTGTATTTATGACTTTTGCAAAAAAAACATTGACTGCTTGCGCCGACGTTAAGCCCATTTGTTTAAGAATTTCCTCCGCTTCCGCCTTTAGTTTTGAGTTTACTTTTATGGTATCCAATTTTTTTGCGTTTGAATCGTTCATATTTCACCTCGCTATAGTATTGTCATTATACCATAAAATTTACTACTTTGCAAGGTGTTGTCCGTATTTTTTCGGTTTTATGCGTTTGACGCAAGCTTTGAGTTTGGTATAAAACATTTAATGACCGCGCGTTGATTGTCGGCGTTAGTAGGTTTACGCATTCGGAAATAGCTAAGTTTAACGCTAAAAAGTAGTTTTGGGTTGGTTTTAATAGCTGTTATCTTTTTAATGTTAAATTTAGCGTTGAAAGCAACAAAAAAAGACCAAAAAACGGTCTTTTAACGGAGATTTGGTGGAGATAAGGAGGCTCGAACTCCTGACCTCTTGAATGCCATTCACCGTATTGAAATTTTTGCGGCTTTAAAATACTACGTATTACCGTTATCCGTATTATTGTTGCTTTGTGCGGTTACGATTCAGACGTCCGAATAGTTGCTTGCGCTTGATACTATATGCTTAAGCAAATGGAGAAAATCGATTGTTTCCATTTCAATATATAAAAAATAGCCTACCGAGTTTTGTTTCGATAGGCTATCAGCTTTTTTATTGTTGTTTAATTTTAGCTTTTGACTATGTCTGTAAAGTCCGACCAGTCCTCAACTTTAAAGGTTCTTATATCTCTTACGCTCATTTTGAACCATTCTATTTTTGATAAGGCGTTTATGGCTTTGTATACCGCCGTTAAATTGTTTTCTGCGTTAAAGTTTATGTATACGCTTCCTTGTATCCATGAAAAGCCTAAGGCCTCTAATTCGGTTTGAATTTCGTTATAGGCGTTGTTGTACGGCTCTCCGTAATGTTTCTTTAAATCCTCTATTTTAAGGTCAAAAGCTATTGCATACATAAATTTATTACCTCTTGTATTAGATTGTATCACTTTATTCATATTTTTGCAACTCCTTTATCTCTGAATCTATTATTTCAAGATATTTTTTATCCGTTAAATCTACTTTATGTATTATCTCGTTTTTTTCGATTTCAAAGTCTAATTCTGCTTTTTGAATTGCTTCCTCATATGAGTTGCATTCTCTTAGGTCGATTCCCGTATTGTCAAACGGGCTGAATCTTTTTAATATTGTTTTTCTTACGTTTTTTGCTTCGTATTTGTAGGTTGTAGTGTTCATTATTTTTTTTTGTCTCCTTTATATAAAATTTTTTTATTCTTTGATAGCTGTTTTTATTTGTTCTTTGGTTATGATTTCAAATGTTCCGAATGGTTTTGTGTCGTGCCATTCTATTATTTCGATTTTGTAGTAGAATAAGATGTAGTAGTTCCAGTCATATAATATTTTTTTGTTTATGTTTTCTTTGTTGCTTTCTAAGTCGTTGCCTAATTTTTTTAAGATTCCGTACCATGTTGTTTGACCTGAATAGTAGTTTTTAGGTCTGTCGGGGTCGCTTTGAATTAGTTTTTCGATATCGATATTGATATCATTTTGACAATTGGTCATAAGTTCCTTTAGTGAGTTTAATTTTTTCACTAAGTTTATGATTTTGGGTTTGTTGATTTTGTTGCTCATAATTTAATACTCCTTTGCCTCTCGGCGGTTTGATGCCATAAATAAAAGCATATAGGATTAGTTTAGTCAAGATTGGAGATTTTCGAGGAATCGAGAAAATACTATTCTTGACTAGTTTAATCCTATATGCTATCCCTCCCGGCGAAAACAGCCGAGAGGCAAAAGAGTATAAAAAAAGTATCATTTCTGATACTTTTATTAGGGTTGGGTGATTGTTTTTTTTTGGCTTAAATTATTATTTGAATAGTTCGGAATGGCTCCCGGTTCTTAGTAGTACGACTGTTTCTTTATCAAAGTAATATATTAATAGCCAGTCGGGTTTGATATGGCATTCCGTACACCCTTCGTATTCGCCTTTTAATATATGTTCTTTATGTCTTTGATTGAGCGGTTTTTCATCGGCTATTGTTTTTGTTATTAATTGTAACAAGTCAATATCTTTTCCTTGTTTTGCTATTTTTTTTAGGTCTTTTTCAAAATGGTTAGTATATTCTATTTTAAGCATTTGTTTCTCTCTTTGCTTCGTCGAAAAGTTCGTCAATGCTTTTGTGGTTAGGTTTGATTTTTCCACTGATGATATCTTTAGCTTCTTGTAACGCCGATAACGTTTCTTTGTTAAACTCAGGAGCCTTTAAATCAAAGGGTATTCCGTTCGTGTTTACTACTTTGGTCAAAAAAATATTTACCGCTTGAGCTGAGGTCAAACCGATTTGTTCAAATATTTGTTCGGCCTCTTGTCTTGTTGTTTGATTTACTCTGATATGCAAGATTTCGTTTTTTATTGTATTTGTATTCATAATATTTACCTCTCTTTATTTAGTATATGTATATTATAACACAAAATCAACACAAAAACAACACATTTAATATATTTTTTTGTAAATTATTTATTGTATTATTGCTATTGTTTTTTCCTGTAACAATATATCTTTGATACTTACGTTGACGGACGCGCGTTGATTGTCGGCGTTAGTAGGTTTACGCATTCGGAAATAGCTAAGTTTAACGCTAAAAAGTAGTTTTGGGTTGGTTTTAATAGCTGTTATCTTTTTAATGTCAAATTTAGCGTTGAAAGTAATAAAAAAAGACCAAAAAACGGTCTTTTAACGGAGATTTGGTGGAGATAAGGAGGCTCGAACTCCTGACCTCTTGAATGCCATTCAAGCGCTCTACCAACTGAGCTATACCCCCAAGCGCGGTTTTAACGCGGGCTTTGATTTTTTGATACGGTTATAATATATATTTTTTAGGCGAGGCTATATCAAACGCGGTTTTAACGCGGGCTTTGATTTTTTGACACGGTTATAATATATATTTTTTAGGCGAGGCTGTATCAAACGCTGTTTTGACGCGAGCTTTGATTTTTTAGCGTAGTTATTATAGCATATTTTTTTAGGTTATGCAAATGAAAAAGGGGTGAAGTAGGGGGCTTTAAAAAAACTTTTTCAACTTTTTTTTAAAAACCTTATTAAAATCTCTTGACAATGAGATTTTAATGTGTTAAAATAACGATACAGTTTGTTCCGAACACGTTGTGCCGTTATCCTTTGAGAGGGAGAGAGCGCGGTTTTATTGAGAAGCTCAGACGCGGAAAGCTTGAAAGGGGCGGAGGGGCTTGTCGGAGAATGTCGATATGATAGCTTGTTCCGAACACGTTGTGCCGTTATCCTTTGAGTGGGAGCGCGCGCGTTTTATTGAGAAGCTTAGACGCGGAAAGCTTGAAAGGGGCGGAGGAGGAGTGTTTTTATGAGAAACTTAGATGCGAAAATCTTGGAAAGGGTTGAGGAATTCGTCAAGGAATATCAATACGACCGCGGCGTCTCGCCGAGCGTCAGAGAGATATTGCGCGCATTGCGTTTTAATTCGCCGTCTACGGTTCACAGATATATCGACTCCTTGTGTCACGGCGGCGCGTTGTCAAAGGATAAATTCGGCAATATCGAAATGCCGGACAATCTCATAAGAAGCCGCAACAAAATGGTGCCGCTTGTCGGAACTATCGCGTGCGGCGCGCCTATACTCGCGGTGGAGAATATCGAGGAGAGCTATTCGTTGCCTGAGGAGCTTTTTGGCCGTGGCGAGCTTTTTTTGCTCAAAGCAAAGGGCGACAGCATGATTGACGCGGGCATAGACTCGGGCGACCTTGTCGTCATAAGGCGGCAGGCCGTCGCAAACGACGGGCAAATCGCCGCCGTCCTGATAGAGGACGAGGCCACGCTAAAGAGATTTTATCGCGACGACAAAAACCGTCGGTTTAGGCTCAAAGCCGAAAACGACGAATACCCGGACATATTTGTCGAAAACTGCGAAATACTCGGAATAGCCGTAAAGGTGATAAAAAGCCTATAAAAAAACTATCAAGCTATTCAATTTATTATCAGCCAAAAAAGTAGCCTGTCGGCAAGCGATTCATCGGGCCCCCTGTTAAAACCCGAAAAAACTCTTTTTAAGTTCCCCCCGTTCTTGAGAAGAAAAAAAACTGCCGACAGGCATTTTTTATTTAGAAATATAAAGCGCGCGGCGATATCCCGAAGGGCTTAATCGCCGTCAAGCCGGTTTAAATATTCGACGACGCCGACCGCGGCGATCGCGCCGTCCGCCGCCGCCGTGACGAGCTGGCGTATTTGTTTTTGGCGGCAGTCGCCCGCGGCGAATAGGCCGTCGGTTTTTGTGTTGCAAGCTTGTTGCGTAATTATAAAGCCGTCGTCGTCAAGCCCGACAAGTCCGCCGAAGCAGGAATTTGACGGTTTTTGTCCTATGGCGACAAAGAGCGCGTCGGTTTTTAGCTCTGAATATTCGCCGGAATTGTTGTTGAATATCCTTATCGCGGTCAGCGATTGTCCGCCCGAAAGCTCTTTGACCTCGGAATGCAGAATAAACTCGACGTTCGGCTTATGCGAAAGGCTTTTGACGAGGCGTTCTTCGCCCCTAAACGTTCCGCGTCTGTGAATGAGATATACCTTTTTGCAGACCGACGAGAGAAAGAGCGCGTCGGACAGCGCGGTGTTGCCGCCGCCGACAACCGCCGCCGTTTGATTTTTAAAAAAAGCTCCGTCGCACAACGCACAATATGACACGCCTAAGCCCGCAAGCGCGGACTCTTCCGGCAAGCCGAGCTTTTTGTGCCTTAGACCCGCCGCGATTACGACGCTTTTTGCAAAATATTCCTTGCCGTCGGCCGTGATCTTAAAGATTCCGGGCTTATCGATACCGCTTTTTGAGGGGCAAACGCTCAAATCGGTTACGGCTTTAAACGCAAGCTCCGCACCGAGGGCGGAGGCCTGCTCATAGAGCGCGTCGGCGTAATCGCCGCCGCTTATGCTTTTTATGCCCGGATAGTTTTCTATTTTGTGCGAAAAGACTATTTGGCCGCCTACGGCCTGTTTTTCAAATATCAAAACCGTCTTTCCCGCGCGGCGCAGATAAACCGCGGAGGTAATCCCCGCGGTTCCCGCTCCTATTATGATAGAGTCGTATATTACGGTTTCGGCTTTAGGCTCTTTTCCGTATTTTTCCATTAAAACTTCCTCGCTTGGCTGTCAAAGGTTTCGCGTCATAAGGATTCCGCGTGTTTTTTTATGAAGTCGTCTATGGCGGGCGCGCCCGCGTATTTTTGGATATGTCCGCCGTCGTTGATTAAGACGAGGGTAGGAGCCTGCTTGACTCCGTATTTTAAGGCAAGCTCAATGTTTTCTGAGGCGTCTACCGCGTCAAATTCAATGTCGCTTTCTCCTAACTGTCTCGCCGATATTTTGCAGTTGGGGCAGGTCTTTGTCGTAAAGAGCAGAACCGACGCTCTGTCGGCTTGCGGCTCCGCGGAATCGGACTCGCAACCGCAGCCGCCCGCGCGTTCGGGTCTGATAAATTTGCCGTCGGGCGAGATTGCCGCCGAGATTTCCTCGTTTAGTTTTGTTTCGTTTATCTTGGCGTCCTTGTTTTCGGCGAACGACGCGGCTATGTCATAGACCCTGCGGTCTTTGAATTCCTTAGATTTTCCGTCGTTCCAGTTTGCGACCGGGCGGTAATAGCCGGTTATGCGGCTGTATATCTCGGTGGAGTTGCCGCAATGCGGGCATTCCTTTGCCTCGCCGCTCAAATAGCCGTGTTCGCGGCATATAGAATACGTCGGCGAAACCGTATAGTAAGGCAGGGTATATCTTTCGGCGATTTTGCGCACAAGCTTTGCCGCCGATTTCCAATCGGGCAGCTTTTCGCCGAGGAAGGCGTGAAACACCGTTCCCGAGGTATAGAGCGTCTGCAGGCCGTCTTGAATGTCGAGAGCTTCAAAGATATCCTCGGTAAAGCTGACCGGCAAATGCGAGCTGTTGGTATAATAAGGCGTTTCGCCCGGCTTAGAGGCGGTGATTATGTCGGGATATCTGTCAACGTCGTGCTTTGCAAGCCGATAAGAGGTCGATTCGGCGGGAGTCGCCTCGAGGTTGTAGAGGTCGCCGTACATTTCCTGATATGAGCTTAAGCGGTCGCGCATATGAGTCAGCACGCGCTTTGAAAACTCCTGAGTTTTTTTGTGAGTCATGTCGGCGCGTAGCCAGCCGGCGTTTAGCCCGGCCTCGTTCATGCCGACAAGCCCTATCGTCGAGAAGTGGTTTGAAAGCGTGCCGAGATAGCGGCGCGTATAAGGGAACAGACCCTCGTCTAAAAGACGCGATATGATAGTCCGCTTTGTCTTGAGCGAACGCGCGGCGATATTCATCATTTTGTCGAGACGCTTAAAGAACTCGTCCTCGTTCTTGGAGAGGTAGGCGATTCGCGGCATGTTGATAGTGACGACGCCGATAGAGCCGGTGCTTTCGCCGCTGCCAAAAAATCCGCCGGATTTTTTGCGAAGCTCGCGCAAATCTAAGCGCAGACGGCAGCACATACTGCGGACGTCGCTCGGCTGCATGTCGCTGTTGATATAGTTGGAAAAATAAGGCGTTCCGTATTTTGACGTCATTTCAAAGAGCAGACGGTTGTTTTCGGTGTCCGACCAGTCAAAATCCTTGGTTATAGAATAGGTCGGTATAGGATATTGAAAGCCCCTGCCGTTGGCGTCGCCCTCAATCATTATCTCGATGAAGGCCTTGTTTACCATGTCCATTTCTTTTTTGCAGTCCTTATATTTGAAGTCCATGGTCTTGCCGCCGACGATGGCGTATTCCTCGGCGAGATCGTCGGGAACCGTCCAGTCGACGGTTATGTTTGAAAACGGAGCTTGAGTACCCCAGCGGCTCGGCGTGTTTACGCCGAATATAAACGACTCGATACATTTTTTGACCTCGCGGTAGCTAAGATTGTCGACCTTGACAAACGGCGCGAGATATGTGTCAAAGGACGAGAACGCCTGCGCGCCCGCCCATTCGTTTTGCATAATGCCGAGGAAGTTGACCATCTGGTTGCACAGCGTGGCCAAATGGCTTGCGGGAGCCGAGGTGATTTTGCTTTCGACGCCGCCGAGACCCTCCTTTATCAGCTGCTTGAGCGACCAGCCGGCGCAGTATCCCGTCAGCATAGAGAGGTCGTGCAGATGGATGTCGGCGTTTCTGTGCGCGTCGGCGATTTCCTCGTCATATATCTCCGACAGCCAATAGCTCGACGTGATAGCTCCCGAGTTGCTCAAAATAAGACCGCCTACGGAGTAGGTGACGGTAGAGTTTTCTTTGACGCGCCAGTCGGTGACCTTGACGTAAGCGTCGACGATTTTTTTGTAGTCGAGAGACGTGGAGCGCATGTTGCGGATTTTTTCGCGCTGCTTGCGGTATAGGATATAGGCCTTTGCGACGTCGTCGTAGCCGCCCTTTATCAAAACCGTCTCGACGCTGTCCTGAATGTCCTCGACGGAAATTTTGCCGTCCTTGATTTTCGGGCCGAAGTCGGCGGTGACGTTGAGCGATAGCATGTCGATAATTGACGGGTGCGAAACCTTGTTCTTTGCGTCGAACGCTTTTGAGATGGCCGCGCTGATTTTTGAGATGTCAAAATCGGCGATCGCGCCGTCTCTTTTTATTACTTGAAACATATGATAAGCCTCCTTAGAATGTTGCGCCGCATTTTTTGAGACGTTCGGAAAAATGACCCGCCGCCCAAACGGCTTAAAGTCAAGGTCTTTAGCGCTCCAAAACCCGCAACACAATCATTATATTTCATAACCGACCGCAAAGTCAAGGAAAATACCCTTAAATCGATATAATGAATTATTATAACACCCAACATGTAGTGTAAATATTTATTGTGACACGCAATATATAGACTTTTATCGGCTCTATAAAAACGGTCTCAGCTCTTTCTGATTTGAGCGTTGGGCATATACTCTTTTAGAATTTCCGCGGCCTTCAGCGTGTCGGCCTCCGTCCACGGCGAGAGGTTTTGCGATATGACGTTTTCGGACGGGCGAAAGGTCTGCAGAAAATAGGGCGAGGGGCCTTTAAGCCACGTCCCGATTTTTTGCATGTCGGCGAGAGTGTTAAATTCCTTGACGAGCGTCGTGCGGAACTCAAAGGGCAGGCCGCCGCTCATAAGCCGCGCCGCGCTGTCCTTGACCGCTTCGACGTCGGCGTTTACGCCGACGGAAAGGCGGTATTTTTCGGGCGAGTTTTTTATGTCCATAGCGGCGTAATCGGCGAGCCGTTCGTCGATTATACGGCCGAGGCGCGACGGAAAGGAGCCGTTAGTATCGATTTTGACGGCAAAGCCGCGGTTTTTTATGCCGCGCAAAAATTCAAATATGCCGTCGCTTGACAGCGGCTCGCCGCCCGTGACGCATACGCCCTCGATTATTCCGGCGCGGCCGTCCAAAAAATCAAAAAATTGTCCTTGAGAAATTTCTTGCTCCGCATAATCGCCGACGACGAGCGGGGCGTTGTGGCAAAAAGGACAGCGAAAATTGCAGCCGCCGATAAAAACCGTACAGCCGAGTCTGCCGGGAAAGTCGAGTAACGATAGCTTTTGAAGTCCGCAAATTTTCATAGTTTTTAAATGCTAACACAGACGGAAAAAATAGTCAAGCTAATTTGCTGCCGTTATAAAATGAATTTCTCGGCGGACGCGGTTGCGCCCGTATAGTTACCAAATACAATTTGTTGAGAATATAATGTAATAAGGCGAAGACTTTTTAAGGAGGCAAATACGTTGAATAATTCATGTGATTTTTTTGATAGCGGCGGTTGCGGCGGAGATTCCTGCAAAAGATGCGGTCGAATCGATTGCTGTTGCCGTTGCGTAGGCCCGGCAGGACCTAAGGGCGCGAGGGGGCGGCCGGGAGCTTGCGGACCGGCCGGAAAGGAAGGGCCGCAGGGCGAGCCGGGTCCCGCCGGCCCGCAGGGGATACAGGGCGCGCAAGGGCCGCAGGGTATTCAAGGACCGCAGGGCGCAAACGGAACCGACGGAACGGGCGTCAGAATCCTCGGCTCTTATAACTCGCTTGCCGACCTTATCGCCGCACACCCGACGGGAAACGTCGGCGACGCATACCTTGTCAACGGCGATCTGTATGTTTGGAGCGCAAACAGCGGCGCGTGGGACAACGTGGGCAACATTCAAGGGCCGCAGGGCGTGCAAGGACCGCAAGGCGTCCAAGGGCCGCAAGGCGTCCAAGGGCCGGGTTATCCTTATAATGTGTTAGCGGCCGCGAATTATAGCAGTCAATCGGTCGCGTCGGCGGACATTCGTACAACTAACGTCGAGTTTCCAACGATTACGGCGGACGTAAACTCCAAGGTGCGGCAGATAAGCAACGATAGATTTGAGGTGACGGAAAGCGGATATTACCGCGTATACTTCAAATTTGTCATGCTGGTCGCAACGCCGTCAACCACCCCCGAGTCAAACGTATACGCGCTATATAACAACAATCAATTGATATCTCAAACCATAGTTTGGGCATATTTTGACCGCAACCTTACAAGCGAAAACGTACAAGACGAGGTAATTTACTATTTCAACGCGGGCGACGTGCTTTCCGTCGGTTGCGTAAGCGCCGACGGCGTTATAACGGTATTAACCTATATTAGTCCTTATATACAATTTGAAAAAGTCTCCGATTAATTTTGCGGAATTTTATCGGGTCGCCAAAGACGGCGGCTCTAAATAAAAAGGCGAGGGGCTTGCGCGGATACGCGCAAGCCCTTTTTTAGCGGAAAAACGCGCTTTTGTCCGCGGGGCTTTAATTTTTAATAAAAACGGTTGATTTTAATTTGCGCTAAAAAACGGTTGACTTATTTTGTTTTTAGATATATAATATTACTGTTAAAACATATATATATAGTATGCGTTGGAGAATCGAGTGGCATTCGGGGCTTTTGAGGGACAAATAAAGGCTTTTCATCCGTGTTTCGGCGGAGAGGAGGGCGCGCGCTACGGGAGGCTTCACCTTCCGGTTTCGCCGCGCTGTAATATATGCTGTCGGTTTTGTTCGCGCGGATTAGGTCTGTCCGACAACCGCCCGGGGGTCGCGGCGGAGCTTTTGACGCGTTCCGGCGCGTTGGAGACCGTCAAAAAAGCCCTTTGGCTTTGCCCCGACATAACGGTAGTCGGAATCGCGGGACCGGGAGACCCGCTTGCGACGGACGACGCGGTGGAGGTTTTCGGCGGGGTCGGCCGCCTTTATCCAAAGCTTATAAGGTGCCTTAGCACAAACGGTCTCATGCTGCCGCGTTACGCGGACGCGCTAAAGGGGGTCGGCGTGACAAGCGTCACCGTGACGGTCAACGCCGTCGATTCAAACGTCTTAAAAGATATTATTTCCGCGGTCACTTATGACGGTACGGTTTACGGCGGCGTAAGAGGCGCGGAAATTCTCATACGCAATCAGCTTGACGGCATACGCCTCGCAAGCAAATTTGCCGTCGTCAAGGTAAACACCGTGCTTATTCCCGGGGTCAACGACAGCCATATAGGGGATATCGCAAAAGCCGCGGCCTTAGCCGGGGCAAATATGTATAATATCATTCCGCTTATTCCGCAAGGCGAATTTCAAAATACGCCTCCGCCCGATTGCCGTATGCTGGCCGAAGCGAGAGAGACCGCCGAAGAGTATTTGCCGGTGTTTAAGCATTGCAAGCGGTGCAGAGCCGACGCTTGCGGAATTCCCGGGGTCAGCGAATACGCGCCCTCGTTGTATAAAAACGCGACGGAGACGTTTTCGCACGGATAGCCGAAACCTTTATTTTGACTTATATTAAAAATGCGGGAGGAATATTTTATGCGCTGCAGGGTCGCGGTAGCAAGCGGCGACGGAAGGCTTGTCAATCGGCATTTCGGGCGTTGCGACAGGTTTTTGATAGCCGAGATAGACACTCAAACCGCCGAAACGCGCTATATAGAGGAGCGGCGGGCGGAGCCTTTGTGCGGTTGCGACGGTCACGGCGACGGGGCGGTAGAAAACGTATACGAGGTGTTGAAGGACTGCAAATTTGTCCTGACCGAGCGCGCGGGACTTGCCGTAAAAGAATACTTCTACACGAGAGGCGCGGTAGTCTTGGAGGACGCGGCGGCGATAGAGGACGCGCTCATAAAGCTGATAAAACACGTCAAAATGACGGAAGGATAGGGCGCGTTAAGAAAAAATCAAACGCGGTTCGACAAAAAAGGAAAAACAAATGGCAAAAAAAATCAAGCAAATAGCCGTCTACGGAAAGGGCGGCATAGGCAAATCGACAACGACGTCAAACATCAGCGCGGCGTTGAGCAGGCTCGGCTATAGGGTCATGCAATTTGGCTGCGACCCTAAGAGCGACTCGACAAATACGCTGAGGGGCGGCAATTATATTCCGACGGTTTTGGACGCCATGCGCGAAAAATCGATCGTCAACGCGGCGGACGTAATTTTTGAGGGCTTCAACGGCATATATTGCGTAGAGGCCGGCGGGCCGGCTCCCGGGGTGGGCTGCGCGGGGCGCGGAATTATTACGGCGGTCGAGCTATTTAGACAGCAGAGGGTATATGAGAGTCTCGATTTAGACTTTGTCATATACGACGTTTTGGGCGACGTCGTTTGCGGCGGCTTCGCAATGCCTATACGCGAGGGAATAGCCGAGCATGTGTTCACAGTGACCTCGGCGGATTTTATGGCGGTTTACGCCGCCAACAATCTCTTTAAGGGCATACAGAAATATTCGGACTCGGGCGGCGCGCTTTTGGGCGGCGTAATCGCAAACTCGATAAACAAGCAGTATTCGCGCGACATAGTCGACGACTTTGCGCGGCGTACAAAAACCAAGGTCATAGACTACGTGCCGCGCTCGGTGACGGTCACGCAAAGCGAGCTGCGCGGCAAAACCGTAATAGAGGACGCGCAAGGGTCGGCTCAGGCGGCGGTATATACGCGCCTTGCCGAAAAAATCGCCGCGCACGAGCTGTCTTATGTGCCGTCGCCTCTCGAAACGGGCGAGCTTAGGGCGTGGGCGTCCGGGTGGGCGGATAGATTGCTTGACGAAGAGCAAGGAATAGTATAAAATACAAGGAGAACGATATGAAACACATTATAAAATCGGGCTTAGCCCCGCTTGAAAGGTACGGGCGGCTCGGGCTGACAAAAACCGTCGCGCAAAGAGAGGACGGAATCCGCACGGGCGGCGATAAGGGCTTTTATGAGTGGTGGTATTTCGATTCGCATATGGACGACGGAACGTCGCTTGTCATAGTTTTTTATACCAAGCGCATGATGTCGCCCGAAAAGCCGCCCGCGCCTTATGTCACCGTCGACCTCGACACGCCCGACGGCGGACATTATGAGGAACGCGTAGAAATCGACGGCGTTTCCTTTTCCGCGTCTAAAGAAAAATGCGACGTCAAGGTAGGCGACTGCTATATATGCGGCAATCTTGACGAATATGAAATCTATTTTAAAAACCCCGTGATAGAGGTCAAGGCAAGGCTAAAGTCAAACACCCCGCCGTGGCGGCCCGAGACGGGACACATATTTTTCGGCGACGACGACGAAAAATATTTTGCGTGGCTGCCCTCCGTGCCCGAGGGCGACGCGGAGGCCGAGATAACGCTTAACGGCGTGACGGCGCGGCACAAGGGCACCGGTTATCACGACCACAATTGGGGCAACGAGCTTATGACAAGGCTGATGAACCATTGGTATTGGGGGAGGGCTAAGGCGGGCGGCTATCAAATTATATCCTCTTATATAACCGGCGAAAAAAAATACGGATATAAGGAATATCCCGTGTTTATGATAGCAAAGGACGGCGCAGTTTTGGGAGACGACGCGTCAAAGCTGACCTTTGAGGCGGAGGACGAATTTATCGAGCCTAAGACGGGAAAGCCCGTGCATAACAAGCTGACCTACGACTATAAGGACGGCGCTGTCCGCTACAAAATTACATACGAGCGCAAATCGAGCGTAATAAACTATAGAATGGTCGATCAGCTAAAGGGCATAAAGAAATTCGCGGCAAAGCTGATAGGCTTTGACGGGGCTTATCACCGCTTTTCGGGAACCGTCCGCGTCGAAAAATTTGACGGCGAAGGCTTGATAGAAAAAGTCGAAGCGCCCGCGCTTTGGGAGCTTATGTACTTTGGGCATACGCCGAAAAACTGAAAATAAAATCTTTAATTTCCGGCCTTTAAATTAATAGAACGGCGCGGTATAGTACCGCCGTCAATGTTATATAAAAGCCTTAAAAAACGGGAGCTGAAATAATGTCAAAAAATTATTCGGGAATAAGGGAGCAAAGGCGCGATACCGACACCTACACCGATTGGGGCGGGGGCAGTCTCGAGGCGGGCGAAAAATATCCTAAAAATTGTCTCGGCCGCGCCGACCGCATTTTTTCGCAAGGATTGCAGTGTCAGCAGATTAACTCGGTTATGGCTCTGCTTTCCGTCGACGACGCGGCGTTTGTCGTTCATTCGCCCTTAGGGTGCGCCGGCTGCTGCAGTATGGCAAACGATTGGTTTCGCGTAGGGCAGCTTCATAGGGGCAATTACGGCTTACGCAACGCGCGCATAATCGTCACCAATCTTGACGAAAAGGACGTAATATTAGGCGGTGAGGAAAAGCTGAAAAAGGCCGTCAGAACGGCTTGCGAGAGATATGCGCCTAAGCTTATTTTTATCTTTACCTCCTGTGCGTCGGCGATTATAGGCGACGATATAGAGGCGGCCGTAAGCGAGCTGCAAAGGGAAACCGACTCGGTCATAGTTCCCTTGCATTGCGAGGGCTTTAAGTCAAAGATATGCGCGTCGGGCTATGACGCGGCGTTTTTGGCTATGACAAAATATATATTGCGCGGCGCGAAAAGAGGCGAGACCGAGCCGGATTTGTTGAACCTTTTCGCGCCGCCGACCGTCAGCTATCACGACCGACTCGAAATCGAGCGCATACTCGGCGACATAGGAATAAGGGTCAACTATATTCCCTTTTATTCCTCGTTAGAAAAAATCCGCAAAATCCCCTCCGCGCGCGCGTCGACGGCAATTTGCAAGGTTTTTGCCGACGAATTTATGAAGGAATTGAAGGACGAATACGGAATTTCTTATTCGCATACGATAATGCCTATCGGCACGAGAAACACGGACAAATGGCTGCTCGGCGTCGCGGCGTTGTTTGACAAGACGGAGGAGGCTCGCGGGTATATCGCCGCCGAACGCGAAAAAATCCGTCCGCTGATGGACGGGCTGAGAGAGCGTCTGTCGGGAAAGCGCGTCTTTATTACGGGCGGCACGGGGCGTTCGTTTGCCGCCGCCGCGCTCATCGACGACTTCGGAATGAGGCTCGTCGGAATGCAAACCCCCGTCTACGACGACGACGCGCAAATCGATATCGAATATCTCAACGCGCTCTACGGAAATTTTGTCGTCGACGTGGCCAACATGATGCCGTTTGAGCAGGTCAACCTTTTGAGCAAGCTAAAGCCCGACGTTTTTATCGGCATTCCCGTTTGGGCGGCAAAGCTCGGCATTCCGACGACGCACGTTTTGGACATCAAGCGTCCGACTATGGGCTATAGAAACCTCGTATATCTGGGCAACAAAATAGCTTGTCAGACAGAAAACCCCGGCTACAATAAAAAAATAGCCGAATATGCCCGTCTGCCTTATAAAAAGTCGTGGTATGAGGAAAACGCCTTTAAATATATACAAAAATAAGGAGTCCGTTAATGTCGAATATTTTGGAAAATCCGCACGGAAATTGCGCGCTCGGCGGCGCGAACGCGGCGTTTACCGCGGTAAAAAGAGTTATCCCGATATTTCATTCCGGGCCGGGCTGCTGTATGCAGACGACGGCGGGCGAGACGAGTCAGGGGAGCATACGCCTGCCCTATTACGTTCAGTACACCTCTATTCCTTGCACCAACATGACCGAGCGCGACGTCGTTTTGGGCGGAGTCGGCAAGCTAGACAAGCACGTCGCCGCCGCCCTCGAAATCCTCGACGCGGACGCGCTTTTTATACTTACGGGCTGTACGGCGGGCATAATAGGCGACGATACGGAGAGCGTGGCAAAAAAATACCGCGCCATGGGTCATAAGGTTTACGCCGTCAACTCCGCGGGCTTTTTGGGTGAAAGCTGCAGGGGCTACGAAATCGCGATAAAGGCCTTTCTCGACAATATAGTAGAGCCGAACCCCAAAAAAAGAGACGAAAGGTTAGTCAACCTTTTGGGAATTATGCCCTTTCACGATCCCTATTGGGAGGGCAACCTCGAGGAAATTACGCGGCTTTTGCGGCTTTTGGGCTTGAAGGTCAACACGTTTTTTTCACACGATCAGGGCTTGAAAGAAATAAAAAGCTCGTCGTCGGCCTCGCTCAATATAATTCTCTCGCCGTGGCTGTTAAAGAGCGCGTCGGAGGAATATCAAAGACGTTTCGGCATACCGTCGCTGCGCTTTGCCGGTGCGCCGCTCGGCGCGACCGACACGGGCGTATTTTTGAGGCGCGTCGGCGAATTTTTCGGAATCGGAGACAGAGCCGAGCGCGTCATAAGGAGCGAGGAGAAATATCTCTACCGCTATCTCGAGACCGGCATAGGCCTGCAAAATTGGCGCAGGTTTTCCGTCGTCGGTGAAAGTCAGAACGTCGTCGCCATAACGCGCTTTTTGGCAAACGATTATAGCTTTACGCCCGACGCGGCCGTCATAACCGACGTAGTATTCAGACCTGATGACCGCGCGCGCATAGAGGAGAGCTTGCGCAGCCTTGAATACGCCAAGCCGCCCGAGATATTTTTTACGGGCGATCAGTGGGAGATAAACCGTATAATAGAAAAATTTCCCGAGACCATGCTTTTGATCGGCAGTACCAACGAGCACGAGATAGCAATCAAACTCGGCTTACAGTTTTTTATTGCGTCTTATCCCAACACCGAGCGGCTGATTTATAACCGCCCGTGCGCGGGATATCGCGGCGCGCTTACTTTCTTTGAGGATATTTATTCTAATTTATAAAAGGAGCTTCGATTATGTCCGAAAATTTGTTTGAAAGATTAGAGCAAGACCTTTGTCTGAACGAAAAATTCAGAATAAGACGAAAACCCGAGGTAAAACGCGAGTTTTTTGCCTATGTCAACGAGCGGCTGTCGGCGAAAGGGTACGCCGGCCGCGCCGACGGAGATTTTAAGGAGACGACAAATCTCATATTCGGCGACGAAAACACCGCCGACCTGATTTTTATGGCGCACTACGACACGCCAAAGACGAATACGGGGTTGAAACCCTTTATGTTTCTCTTTAATCTGCCCGGCTTTATCGCTCAGGGTATAGGAATGCTGCTTGTACTTGCGGCGGTCGTCGTCGGCGCGACGCTCCTCGGAATTTATTTGCATTGGGCTTTTTCGGTTTTGTGGGTTGCGGCGATGAGCGTGTGGGTTTTTCCGAGCTATCATATGTTTGACAACAAATTCAATTTTAACGACAACACGAGCGGCTGTATCGCGCTGTTATATCTTGCCGAACGCTTTGCCGCCGAATATCCCGAGCTGAAGGCCCGCTCCTGCTTTGTCTTTAGCGACAGGGAGGAGGCCGGAACCGTCGGCGCGAAAAAGCTAAAAAAACAGCTGATAGAACGCCTCGGCGAGGAGGGCTTCAAAAAGAAAATTCTCTTTAATTTTGACTGCGTCGGAGGCCGCGACAAGGATAAATACATAATGACAAACAGCTCCGACGGATTGGTTCTCGCAGAGGAGATAAGAGACGGCGCAAAGGATATCGGAGTATACAGGTCGCCGATACTCAATATGGATTCCTTTCAGTTCGGCAAAATTCCCGCCGTCAGCTTTTGCTCCGCGTCGCCGAGATACGGCTTAAGGTTTTTGCTGGAATCAAAGGACATTCACACAAACCGCGACGATTTTCTCGACACCGCGCAAATCAGGGAATACGGCGACTTGACCCTGCGCTATTTGACAGGTAAATATTTGACGGGCGATACGGCGGTGAAAAACGGGAGGAAGGACTTATGAGCCAAACGCCTTTATCAACGCTCGGCGTCGGCGCGGCCGACTCCGCTTATGACGTAAGGCTGTCCAAAAAGGAGAGATTTTTGTTTTCTCTCGGCGATTTTAACGCGGGAGCCTTCGGCTTAGTCATCGCGGTATACACCGCTTATCTCGTCATGAATAACGTCGGTGCGGCCTTAGCCGGCATTATCATAATGATAGGACGAATCTGGGGCGCGTTTGCCGACCCGATTATAGGGGCGTTGAGCGACAACACGCGCACAAAATACGGCCGCCGCCGTCCGTATATTTTTACCGGCGGCGTATTTATTTTCTTTTCCTTTGCCATGCTGTTTTTGCCGCTGTACAAAATGCCGGACGAGTGGTTCAAATTCGGCGTCTATCTGTCGGCATACCTCATGTTTTCGACGGTCGGGTCTATGCTGACGGTTCCCGCCAACGCGCTTGCCACGGAAATGACCGTCAACCACGACGAGCGAAACAAGGTAAACACGCTCAGAACGATAATATCGTTTGTGTCGAGCCTGCTGTCCGCCGGCATACCCATCATATTGACGGAGTCGCTGAGCGCGGGAAAAATCACCGTTCCGACCTTTAGTCTTATCATGATTTTTGCCTTCGGGGCGATGTACGCCGCGCCTACAATACTCTCCGCCGTGTACGCCAAGGAACGCCTGCCCGTCCCTAAGGAGAGAAATAAATTTTCTATAAGAGAATTTATCAAGCCTCTGAAACAAAGGTCTTTTTTGTATCTCGCGCTGATTTACGCCCTAACCTTGGCTTGCGCCGACCTTGTCGCCGCAAACATTATCTTTATGGCCGATTACGGTTTGTCGCTTGACTTTAGCGCGTTTATGATTTTGGCGGCCATGATGTTCTTTTTTGCCTGCATGATACCCATTCACGGAAAGCTCATGAAAACGCGGAGCAAGCCGTTTTTGTTTCGCGCCGGCATACCCTTTTATATCGCGGGGGTGGCTCTTTTGTGCTTTTATCCCGACGGGTGGAACGACTACTTTTTGTTTGCCGTCGCCGCCGTGATAGGGGTGGGCATGTCGGGCTGTCAGCTTATGCCGGGCTATATTTTTCCCGACGTCGTCGATATCGGCGAACTAAAATTTCACACGAGAAACGCCGGCGCGTACAACGGAATTATGACCTTTATGCAAAAAATTCTGTCGGCTGTTCTCATCGGCTTATCCGGAATAGTTTTGGATTATTCGGGCTTTGTCGAGCCGACGACAGACCTTAGCGGAACCGTCACCGACGTTGTGCAATCGCCGTCGGCGGTTTTGGGCTTGAGGCTGGTCGTC
>JAISRB010000043.1 GCA_031273825.1 Clostridiales bacterium | reverse complement strand
TTGCGCGAATGCGTAAGCCCTATAAAAAAACTTCATGTTAATTTTACGTTGCGTTAATAAACAATTAACAAAAGAGATATATAATACATACATAAAAAGACAAGCGCAAAAAAAGGCGCAAAAAAATATCAGGAAGCTTATTTTGCGCATAAAACAAGCCCGCGTGGCTATAATAAATATACCGCGGCAAAGCAAGAGAAATTTCTTTTTAAAAAGAGGAGGGCAAACGACTTGAATACGTTTTTGATTCTCGCCTTGATGCTTGTGTCAAACCAACCGCCCTCTCTAAAGACCGCCGTCAATATCGGCCGTTATCTAAAGACCGCCGCCGCCATAGAAAGGGCGGCCGAGGAAAGCCTCTCAAAGGAGGCCGAGCTATCAGAGGCCGACGGGGTCGCGTATTATTCGCAAAGAAATATTTTTATAAGCGCGGCCGTCGCCGTCGGCGGCATAGATTTTGAAAGTCCGAGGGCGGAGGGCGCAAACAGGAGACATAGCTTATATCATCTCCTGCATCAAAAATGACCGTTTGAATGAGCGATATGAAACGCTCGAAAAACCGATATTTCATAAATTTCTCCCTAATTTTATTTGGTGCAAAAAGCCTGCCGGAGACGACAATCCGCGGGCTTTTGCGCTTTTTTTAAGGAGAATATAATGTAGCGAGAATCGTTTGCCGCGGTGAATTTACGCGCAATCGCCGTCCGGCAAATCGCACCGTCGGCATATTTTTTTTCGCATAATGCCATATAATGGGTATTATTCCGCGTTTTTGCCGCAAATATTGCGGTTTTGTCTCGTTTTTTTGCAAATTCTGAAGCGGCATGTTGACAATCTCCCGCTTTGGTGATATAATGTAAAAAGCGGAATAATCGGCGCAGACTAATATTAATGCCCGTTAATCGCAAAAATCGCATTGCAAGCTAATCATCGCGGGCGCGGGGATTTATAAAACCGGAGCGCATATACTACAAAAGCGGATATATGAAAGAAGAGATAAAATTAAAAAACAAAATAAAAACCTTACTTATATTCTCTGCGGCGTTTTTGTCGTTGGCGGCGGCGGGTTTTTATTTTGTTGCCGGAGAAAGCCGTTTTTTTGACGGCGGCAAGGAGTCCTTTGCCGACACGGTCTATTATACCGTGACGTTCGAGAGCAACGGCGGCGAGGAGGTCGCGCCGGTGACGGTCAGCCGCGGAACGTCGATTTTGTTGCCTACGATTTATAAGGAAGGATATTTATTTGTCGGGTGGTTTGCCGCCTCCGACCTTAGCGGAACAGCGCAGGATTGGTTTTATATACCTATCACAAGCAATACTCTTTACGCAAAATTTATCAATTCATACACGGTCGGACTCTTTGCCGAAGGCCGGCCTTTGACTTCGCTCGACGTGCCCATAGGCGAATTTGCCGACCTGCCCGACATCAGCCACGACGGCTATATTTTTGAGGGCTGGTTTACCGATTCCGCTTACTCGGGTTTCGCGCTTCAACTGCCCTATAAGCCCGTCAAGGATATAACTCTTTACGGCAAGCTTGTCAAAACAAGCGTAATCACATTCGAGCCGCTCGACGGCTCGGATTCTTTCTCTATGGAGGTTTCCGCCGAGTCGGCGTTTATGTTGCCGAGGCTTGAGAGAGACGGCTATATTTTTGACGGCTGGTATACCGACCCCGGTTTTGTCAACAAGGCCCTATGGAATTACACGGCTACGGACGATATAACGCTTTATGCCAAATGGTATAAATGGTGTACTATAACCTTTATGGACGGCGACGTAGTCGTCGATTCGATTACTACGACCGTCGGCACGTCGATATTGCTGTCGGACGTTCTGTCAAACCGCTTAGATTTTGACGGCTGGTTTCCTTCGCGCGACTTTGACGGAAGCCCGACCGACAGGTTTTATATAGCGTGGGGCGACGCGGTTTTTTATGCTAGGTGGATAGCTCTCTATACGGTTGATTTTGATTCTGACGGGGGTACGCCCGCGCCCTCTAAGACGGTTCGCGCCGACGCCTATATAGACCTGCCGGCGACGGCAAAGAGCGGTTACGCCTTTGACGGGTGGTATGAGACGCAAAGCTTTGCAGGCTCGGCGTTGACGTCGCCCTACCGGCCTACAAGAGATATAACCCTATATGCAAAATGGACGGAATTGTATGTAGTGACGTTCAACGCCAACGGCGGAGTAACGCCGCCGTCTCAAACCGTGAGAGCCGACACGGCGGGGATAACTCTGCCGACAACGACAAGGAGCGGCTACGACTTTGACGGTTGGTTTGCGTCGTCGGCTCTTGACGGCTCGGTGTTGACCTCGCCTTACACCCCGACGGGAAACATAACGCTTTACGCTGCATGGAAAAATACCGTGACGTTCAATTCAAACGGCGGCTCGTCTATAAACTCCCAAACGGTGAGGGAGGGCGCGTCGATAACTCTGCCGACAACGACGAGGAGCGGCTATGACTTTGACGGTTGGTTTACGTCGTCGGCTTTTGACGGCACGGCTTTGACCTCGCCTTATACGCCTACGGGCAATATCACACTTTACGCCGCGTGGAAAAACACCGTCACTTTTGATTCAAACGGCGGTTCGTCGGCAAGCTCCCAAACGGTGAGAGAGGGCGCGTCGATAACTCTGCCGACAACGACGAGGAGCGGCTATGACTTTGACGGTTGGTTTACGTCGTCGG
>JAISRB010000030.1 GCA_031273825.1 Clostridiales bacterium | reverse complement strand
CGGCAGTCAGACCAAAGCACGCAACCCCGACGACGAGGCTCTCAAAGCTTTGCCCTGCCAAAAAGCGCGACAGCTTTTTGTTTGCTATCGTCATGATTTCAAATATTTTATCGGAGGTTTTTTGATTGGCAAAGGCGTTGAGAATTTTTTTGAATTGGCTTATCAGCTTTTCCTTACAGCCGAGAATAAAGCCCGAAAGGACTATTCCCATGAGGATATTATACAGACCGCGGAATATGTTTTTTGAAAGCTCTATCAGCTTGGGAATGTAGCCTATAAGCCTTTGCGACAGCTCCCCCGCCGATTTTTGAAGGCTTTCGGCGATATCGGCGACGGTATCGTCGGGTATGTTGAGCGATTCGGCGAGGCTTTCGAGCTTTTCGGGCAAAAGCCCGACGTATTCGGGAAGCCTTTCGGCAAGCGCGTTGAGACTCTTGACTATATTGGGAACGGCTAAAGCCAAAATTCCGCCGACGACGGCGATAAAGGACAGATAGGTGACAAAAAGATTGAAAGGACGCTTTAATTTTTTGCGCTTTGATTTTTTGAACGTAAAAACCTTGCGCTCAAAAAAATTCAGAACTATATTCAAAATCAACGCAAAAAGTATGCCGATAAATATCGGCGAAAGCGCGCGCAATACCCTTCCCTGCAGGGCGATAATGTCCTTGAAATATACGACCGCAACGGCAAGCGCGGCGGCGGCAAGCAACAGCTTATATTTTTCGCCTATTTTTTTCACATGACTATTGTCTTAAAAAAAAGATAAAATATACGTCAAAAACCAATGTAAAAAAACGATAAATTTAATCGTTTGCGCTTTCCATTAATATTTTTTCCTCTAAGCGAAACAACGCCTTCGCGTATTTGACGTTACGATCGCTAAGGAGAACGGCTTGTCTCAAGTGCTCCATAGCGTCAAAATACAGCTTTTTTATATAAAACGCGACGGCCTCGACGTAGTGCCAAAACGCCGTCTTTTCTATGACCGCATCGAGGCGCGTCTGCAGCTCGTAAACGTCGTTAGACGCTATCGCGCGGTTTATCATGGCGGTTATATCGGCGTTGCCCTCGCAAAAGTCGCGGTTTATGATAAAGCCCTTCGCCTCCGAATAGCTCTCCTCGAGGCGCGTCATGTTGTCGGCCGCGTCGCGTCCCTCCTTGCCCTTCAAAAACAGTCCGTCATAAAAACCGCTTTTCATTTTTTCATAGGCTTGAACAAGCTCCGACTCCGCCGCCGCGTCGGAAAGCCCGAAATATTCCATTATCGACATAGTATTCTACTCTCCGAAGTAATCTATTTTCATGGCTTTTTTGACACGCTTTGTCGTTTTTGCCGCCGCCGCGCGCGCTTTTATACAGCCTCTCTGCAATATTTCATATACGTCGTCAAGCCGCCCTTCCCATTCGGCGCGTTTTTTTCTTATCGGCTCTAAGGTCTCCTGAATTACCGAATTCAAAAACCTCTTGACCTTTACGTCGCCGAGACCGCCGCGCTCATAATGCGCCTTTAGAGCGGCGAGGTTTTGATAATCGGGCAAATATTTTTTGAAATGTTCGTCCGTCGAAAAAGCGTCGAGATAGATAAACACGGGGTTATCCTTGGTGTTGCCCTCGTCCTCTACTCTCAAATGATTGGGGTCGGTATACATATTCATAATCTTGCTCTTTATTTCGTCCGCCGAGTCGGCAAGATATATGCAGTTGCCGAGAGACTTGCTCATCTTTGCCTTGCCATCGGTTCCCGGCAATCTGCCGCACGCCGAATTGTCGGGCAAAAGCTCCTTAGGCTCGACAAGCGTCTCGCCGTAAGTCGAATTGAAGCTTCTGACGATTTCACGCGCCTGCTCGAGCATCGGCAGTTGATCCTCGCCGACGGGAACTATTGTCGCGTCAAACGCCGTGATGTCGGCAGTCTGGCTTATCGGATAGGTAAAAAAGCCTACGGGTATGCTGGCCTCAAAATTTCTCGCCTGAATCTCGGCCTTGACCGTCGGATTGCGCTGCAGACGCGCCACGGTGACGAGGTTCATATAATAAAAGGCAAGCTCCGTAAGCTCCGACACCTGCGATTGAATAAAAATCGTCGCGATATCGGGGTTGAGTCCGCAGGCAAGATAGTCGAGAGCAACCTCCGCGACGTTGCTTCTGACCTTTTCGGGGTTGTCCGAATTATCCGTCAAGGCCTGCGCGTCGGCTATCATGATATAAACCTCGTCAAACCTTCCCGAATTTTGCAGCTCTACCCTGCGCCTCAGCGAGCCGGCGTAATGCCCCAAATGCAGCCTGCCCGTCGGTCTGTCGCCCGTCAATATTATATTTTTTGATTGATTCTCTTCCATAATTTTTGTCGTCTATTCTCCGTTTTTTTATTTAATCGGCCTTGCCGACGTCTTTGTCCGCGGCGTTTGCGCCGCCTTGCGTTTTGTCGTTTTCCGTCTCTTTAGTTTGGTTCGGGCGCGGCTCTATGCCGCCGTTTTCTGTTGCTTTATCGCCAACCTCCGCCGCGCCGTCACCGGCTTGCGCCCGACCGTCGGAGTCGTCGGAATCGTCGTGCTCTACGACGGTTTTTCTTGTCAGCCTTGCAAGAATAAGGTTCTTTTTCTTTTTTATATTTTTAAAGATTGCGATAAACCTGCGCTCAATCTCCGCGCTGTTTTTTATCGCAAAAACGACTATCGCGAGGGCTATAATTCCGACGGCTATCCAAAGAACCGCTCCCCAGCCGCGAAATGGAATGCGGGCCATAAATTGCGCGCTAAACACCGTCGTGACGGCTTGTATCGGGCGCGAAATCATCATCATTCCCAAAAAGGTTTTGGGCTTCATATTGGTCAAGCCGGCTATCATGCAAAGCACGTCGTCGGGAAACAGCGGAAAGACGAACATCAAAAACAAAATCGTCTTGTCCTTGCCCTTGGTATACCCGTAATATTTGTCGAGAGCCTCTTGCCCGGCTATCCATCTGACGACCTTAACGCCGAATTTTCTGCCTATAAAAAAGGCCAAAAGCGAGCCGGCCATTATTCCTATCAGAGAATATACGACGCTCCACCAGCCGAAAAGATACGCGCCGACAAGCGTCGTCGCCGTCGACGGAATGGGCAAAAACGTCACCTGCAAAAACTGCAGCAAAATAAAGACCAATATAGCCCCGAACGACGAATCGGCCGATTCTATCAGCTGTTTCATTTCGTTTTCGTCAAGCCCTATTATATATTCGAGAAAGCCCGTCAAATGGACGGCTATCAGCACAATTTCGATAAACAAGCCAAAAAAGTAGAGAAAAAGCGCGAGCTTGACGAGGCTTTGATTTCCCTTTTTTAGCGCGTACACAAAAAAGCCCGACACCGCGACCGTCAGCGCAATGACGGAAACGCCTATCGGAATAAGCTTAAAGGTTATATTATAAATTCCCGACGCGATAAGCAACGCCGCGCAGACCGCGCCGATAATCGCGCTTATTTTTTCTTTTTTCATAAAAATTACTTTCATCGTCCTTTCCGCCGCCCGTTTTTGAGCCTCACTCTAACCGATTCGGCGTGCTCATAAAAGCCCTCCGCCTCCGCCATTCTTATAATATCGTCCGCGCCCTCTCTCAATTTGTCCGCGCCGTAGCCTATGAGCGATATCCTTTTCAAAAAGGTATCGACCGACAGCACCGACGAAAAACGCGCGTTGCCGCCCGTCGGCAAGACGTGCGACGGGCCGGCATAATAGTCGCCGACGGCGACGGGGGTTTCGCCTCCGATAAATATCGCGCCGGCGTTTACTATCTTATTTGACAGGTCAAAGGCGTTCGCCGCGTATATTTCCAAATGCTCCGGAGCTATTTGATTGACGGTTTTCAGCGCGTCGGCCATGTTTTTTTTGTATATTATCTGACAGCTGTTTTCTATCGAATCATTTATAATCGACTTTCTCCCCGAGCGCGCGGCGGCGGCAAGCATCGCCTCTATTACCCTTTCGGCAAAAGCCTCCGACGTGGCGACGAGAACCGCGTCGCCAAGAGGCCCGTGCTCGGCCTGCGACAGGAGGTCGTGCGCGACGTATTCGGGATTTGCCGCGCCGTCGGCAAGCACGCATATTTCGCTCGGCCCCGCGAGCATGTCTATGCCCACGTCTCCGAATACGCGTTTTTTTGCCAGAGTGACGTATATATTCCCCGGTCCGGCTATTATATCGACTTTTTTTACGCTCGCCGTGCCGTAGGCAAACGCGGCTATGGCCTGCGCCCCCCCTATCTTGTATATTTTGTTTATGCCGCATATCTTAGCGGCGGCGAGAATAAGCGGATTTTTTATGCTCGGCGTCGCGACGGCTATGTCGTCGACTCCGGCGGCGACGGCGGGCAGAGCGCACATGAGAACCGACGACGGATAAGCCGCGAGTCCTCCCGGAACATAAAGCCCCGCGCTCGACACGGGAACGAATTTCCAGCCCGTCGCTCCGTCAAACTCCCCGTCCTTGACCTGCCGTTCGTGATATTTCAAAATATTCGCCTTGCATTTTAAGAGCGACGACATAAGCTCGGGCGGCGTATTGTCGTAGGCCTCGGCGATTTCGGCCTCGGTGACTCTTATGTTGTTTTCGTTCAAATCGACCTTGTCATAGGCGCGCGCATATTCAAACAGCGCGTCGTCGCCTCTCTCTCTGACATCCTTTATAATGCGGTCGACGGTATGCAGCTTGTCCTCGTATGACTCCGCATAATTCTTTTTTTTGTAAGCGTCGGTTATTTTAAGCATTGCCGTCGTCCTCCAACGCCCTTTTTATTTTTTCGATTAAGGGCTTTATCTCGTCGG
>JAISRB010000025.1 GCA_031273825.1 Clostridiales bacterium | reverse complement strand
AACGACGAGATAAATTGGTTTCCTAAGTCCTTTAAGGACGGCAGAATGGGCAACTTCTTAAAAAACAATATCGATTGGTGTCTTTCGCGCGACCGCTATTGGGGAACGCCCTTAAACGTTTGGATGTGCGAGGACGAAAAATGCGGCAATTATACCACCGTCGGGAGCATAGACGAATTGGTAAAATTGAGCGGCTGCGACCGCGGTATAGAGCTGCACAAGCCTTATATCGACGCGGTGACCTTTAAGTGTGACAAGTGCGGCAAAACCATGCGCCGCGAAAGCGCGGTCATAGACGTTTGGTACGACAGCGGAGCTATGCCCTTTGCGCAGTTTCACTACCCCTTTGAAAACAAGGAGGAGTTTGCCCGCAGATATCCCGCCGACTTTATATTTGAGGGCTACGACCAGACGAGAGGCTGGTTTTATAGCTTAGAGGCTATCAACACGGCCTTGTTTAACGCGCCGCCTATGAAAAACTGCCTTGCCAACGGCATGATTTGCGACGAAAAGGGGCAAAAGATGTCAAAGCGGCTCGGCAACTACACCGACCCTATGGTATTCATAAAAAAATACGGCGGCGACGCCGTGCGCTTTATGTTTTATAACAACGCGCAACCCTATAACGACGTGATTTTTGCCGAGGATTTGCTTGTCGACGCTCAAAAAAAGTTTTTGAACGTGCTGTATAACAATTATTCGTTTTATGTGCTTTACGCCAATATCGACGGGTTTAAGGGCGGTCAAAAGACCGTCGGCCAAGTCGAATTAAGCATAATGGACAGATATATTTTGTCCAAATTGAACCGCCTCATAAGGAGCGTAAAGGAAAAGCTTTCGGCGTATATGGCGACGGAGGCCAGTCGCGAGCTTGCGGATTTTTGCGACGATTTGTCAAATTGGTATATCAGAAGATGCAGAAAACGCTTTTGGGGCGAGAGCATGTCGGCCGACAAAGAGGCGGCTTTTACGACGCTCTATACCGCGCTTTCGTCGTTTACAAAGATATGCGCGCCGTTCGTTCCCTTTATCGCGGAGGAAATCTATCTTGCCATAGAGCGTCCGTTTGTCAAGGACGCGCCAGAAAGCGTGCATTTGTGTCAATATCCGCCGGTTGACGAGAGATATATCGACGACGAAATCGAAAGGCTGATGGACAAGACCTACGGCTATTGCGAGCTGGGGAGAAACGCGAGAAATCAGGCTAAGACAAAAACCAGACAGCCGTTAGGCCGCATGTATATCAAGGACGGCGCGTCGGACGGTACGCTGCCCGACGAATATAAGGGCATAATAAGCGACGAGCTGAACATAAAGGAAATTGTCGAGAGCGACGACATAGACAAATATGTTTCCTATACCCTAAAGCCGCAGTTAAAGACGCTCGGGCCGAAATACAACAAGCTTATAGGCAAAATAAGAGACTATCTCGCCGCCGCCGACGGCGCGGCGATTGTCAAAAAGCTGAGCGCGGGAGAAATATTTACCGTCGATATAGACGGAACGGCCGTCGAGCTTGCAAAGGACGACGTGCTTGTGTCGACAAAGGAATTGGACGGATATATCGGCGCGGCAAACGGCGGTCTGTCGATTGTGCTTGACACAAACCTGACCAAGCAGCTTATCGACGAATATTATTGCCGCGAATTTGTCTCAAAGGTTCAGGCCTTGAGAAAGAGCAGGGGCTTTGATATAACCGAAAGGATAAAAATCGAAATATCGGGAGACGGCGACGTCGTCGACATAGTTTTGGGCAATCAAAACAGGATAAAAACCGAAATTTTGGTGACGGACATTTTGCGCGGCGCGGGCGGCGAAATCAAAGAGGAATTTGACGTCGACGGACGCGTCGTCGCCGTCGCGATAACGAGAAACCGCGCGGCAAAGGCGTAAACAAAAAAACACGCGCCGAGCGCGTAAGATAAACGATAAAAGCAAAGGGGAACAACGGAGTTTTTTGATGGATAAAGCATATGATTTTAACGGCATAGAGCCGGCTATGAGAGCCTTTTGGCGCGACGACGAGACCTACAAATTTGACGAGGCTTCCGACAAGCCCGTCTATTCGATAGACACGCCGCCGCCGACGATCAGCGGTTCGTTGCACATGGGGCATATTTTTTCGTATACGCAGGCCGAAATAATAGCGCGTTATAAGCGCATGAGGGGATATAACGTCTTTTATCCCTTCGGCTTTGACGACAACGGGCTTCCGACCGAGCGGCTCGTCGAAAAGGAAGAGGGGATTTTGGCGAAGGATTTATCACGCGAGGATTTTAACAAAAAATGCGTCGAAAAAATAAAAAAATATACCGACGAGTTTAAGTCGCTCTGGCAGACCCTCGGCTTTAGCTGTGATTGGCGGCTTCAATATGACACGGTGTCGGAGGAAGTAAAAAAGCTGTCGCAGTCTGAATTTATCAAGCTGATAAAAAGCGGCGACGCTTATCTAAAAAAAGCTCCTATTTTGTGGTGCACTACCTGTCAAACCTCGATAGCGCAGGCCGAGCTTGAGGACAAGACGCTGCAATCTCAATTTCACACCATAATATTCAAGCGCGGCGACCGCGATTTGCATATCGCAACTACGCGCCCAGAGCTTTTGGGCGCGTGCGTCGCCGTCCTCGTTCACCCTGACGACGCGCGCTATAAGAGCCTTGCGGGCGGCAAGGCGACGGTTCCGCTTTACGGCTACGAGGTTCCTATAATAGCCGACGAAAGCGTCGTTCAAGACAAGGGCACGGGCATAGTCATGTGCTGTACCTTCGGCGACGCCGTCGATATGGAATGGGTTCGCAAATACGATTTGCCCGTCATAGACGCGCTTTTGCCCGACGGCAAAATGAGCAAGGATACAAAATTTGTCGCCGGAATGAACGTCAAGGAGGCAAGACGGGTAATAGTTCAGGGTCTGACGGACGCCGGGCTTTTGGTCGAGTCAAAGGGCATAGAGCATTCCGTCGCCGTACACGACAGGTGCGGAACGCCCAACGAAATCATACCGTCGGCGCAGTGGTATATCTCGACGCTCAAATATAGGAGCGAGCTTTTGGAATACGGCGCGAGAGTCGGCTGGTATCCCTCGTATATGAAAAAGAAATATGACATATGGGTCGAAAACCTCAAGTGGGATTGGTGCGTGTCGCGTCAGAGATTTTTTGGCGTGCCTATTCCCGTATGGTATTGCGCCGATTGCGGCGAGGTAATCGCCGCCGACGAAAAAAGCCTGCCCGTCAATCCGATAACCGACAAGCCGCCGGTCGGCAAATGCAAATGCGGCTGTCAAAAATTTATTCCCGAAACGTCGGTTTTGGACACGTGGGCTACCTCGTCGATAACCCCCGAAATAGACGAATTCCTTGCGCGTAAGGTAGGGTATAAGGACAAATTTTTGCCATGCTCCATGCGCACGCACGCTCACGAAATCATAAGAACGTGGTCTTTTTATACGATTTTGAGAAGCTTTTTGCGCGACAAGGACATACCGTGGAGGCACCTCATGATCTGCGGCTTCGTGCTTGCCAAAAAAGGCGAAAAGCTGAGCAAGGGCAAGGCAAATTCTATATACGACCCGAAGGTTTTGACGAGAGACTATCCCGCCGATATGATAAGATATTGCGCCGCGAGTACAAAGCTCGGAACAGACACCTTTTTTGCCGAAAAGGAGCTTGAGGAAGCCAAGCGTATGCTGACAAAGGTTTGGAACGTCTCAAAATACGTCGATATGCAGTTAAAGGGCTACGAATACAGAGAGCCGGAAAAGCTTATGCCCGCCGACGCGTGGATTATCGAAAAGGCAAAAAACGCCATGGCGGCGGCGGCAAAATATCTCGACGAATATGAAGCCGGGCTTGCCAAGCAGACGATAAACTCGTTCTTTTGGAGCGATTTTTGCGACAACTACGTCGAGATATCAAAGGAACGCGTC
>JAISRB010000118.1 GCA_031273825.1 Clostridiales bacterium | reverse complement strand
CATAAATCCTCGCGCTTTCGTTAAATCGCAGTAAGGTAAGGTTTCCCCAAAAGAGAGTATTCTAAACCGCCGACAAGTCAAAAAAACTGTCGAAAAAAAGAAAGCCGCTCTTAATATGTCTAAAAAAAACGGCTTTCCCTTTTTGAGTTTCCTTTGGCATTCCCGGTTGACGCTCCACGCGAAACGAGAAACAATCTATTTTTTTATGCATGTAAAACGCCGGTTTTCCGCTTGTCTTTAGTTCTTTTAAGGCCGCGTCTCACTTGTTCGCGCCAAAGCCGCAATAGACGGTATTTTGGTCAAACACAACGTCGTTGTCATACGCGCCGTAAGGCTTGCAACCGCAGTCACGCTCTTCGCAGCCTCCGCCGTCGCAGCCAAAGCCGCCGCCGTTTACGCCTGCCTGATAGCCCGAATCTCCTTCGCCGCAGCCGCAAGGCATTTTTTCGTATTTTATCTCGCACGGAACCTTTACATATTTTATCTCATACGGGATTTTTTCGTATTTTACGCGGCAATCGTTGCGGCACACGCAGTATTCCTTTACCTCGTAGACCTTTTTGCATTTTCTTTCGCAGCAAATCTTTGGGCGGCAGTAATACGCTTTTTTTACGCAGCCGCAATCGCCGTTATCGCCGTTAAGGTTATTATCGGAGCAGCCGCAGTTACACCTATTATTAAAAAATCCAAACATAATCCTTAGTATCTCAACTTATTCGTTATTTACGGCGAAAAAATTGCCGCCGCACTAATAATGTATGCGGAGGCGTGGCTGAGGGTGAACGGCTAAAAAAAACGCAGGGGCGGCCGCCCCTGCACAAAATAAAATCGTCGTCAAAAATAAAACCGTTATCAAAAACCTATCGGCTCGCCCCTTATCCCCTTTCGTCGGCTTGGCTTTCGAGGGAGACCGCCGAGCCGTCGGGGTTAAAAAACTTATAGTCGCCGTTTTCTATTGTCTTTTTGCCATTATAAAATTTGTTTTTGCGAGTGGTTTTTTGTATGGCCTTGTCAAACAGCATTAATAGCTGCGGCAGTATGAACACCGTCAAAAAGACGGACATGCTTACGCCTCTGAATATGTAGTTTCCTATGCTCGATATCGCAACCGACGTAGCCACTACATATATGACGAAGCCCGAGATAATGAGAATCGAGCCGGAGGTCAAAATCGTCTTTATCGACTCCTTGACGGCGCACTGCACCGCGTCCTTTTTGTTCATAAACCTGCGGTTATAGAGATACCGCCCCGACAGAAGTATTCCGTAATCAATCGCCGCGCCCATCTGAATGCACGTCACAAGCACATACGAGACAAAATACATAGGAGTGCCGGCAATAGTAGACATGCCGAAGGATATCCATATTGCCGCTTGTATGAGCAAAACCAAAATCAGCGGTATTATCAGCGACTTATATATGAGGGCGATTATCAAAAACACCAACGCTATCGAAAATATCGAGATGATTAGCATATCCTTCTCAAAGCTGTTTTTCATGTCGTTCAAAACCACCGACATACCGGCTACGTAGGCCTCCTCGCCAAAGATTTCCTTTGCCTTCGCGCTCAATCCGTCTATAAATTTGAAGGTTTCCTCATCGGACGGATCTATGTCAAAGGTAAACACCATGCGCATGTGCGCGTCGCTCTTAAACATCGTCTCCGCCGAGTCAAGCGACGCCTTGTAGGCCAAAAGCCCCTCAATTGTGTCGGCGTCGGCAAACGACGCAATCAGCGGGTCGCCTATTATCAAAAAGACAAAGTCGACAAGCCGATAGACAAGCACGCCGTCCGACGGCATTAAGCCGTCAGATATCAGCTTAAACACATAGACCTGCTCAAGCGTGACGGGGTCAAAGCCGTCTATTTCTAAGCCGTCCGGCAAAACGCCGCCGACGATAAAAATCAGACCGTTGATATATGAATTCAATTCATTATAGCTCATAGGCCGCTCTATCGAGGAATAGAGAGAGTTTACTACATATTTTGCCGCCCACAAAAGGTTGTCGGTCGACATACCTAAATCAAGCTCCGATATCATTCGGTCGGCTACGCCGTAAAACAACGCGTTGTAATTTTGACTGTTTTTGTCAAACAGCGAAAAAATATAGGCTATAAGCTGCCTCGTCGCGACGGACTCGCTCGGCATTCCGGCATAATGCGCGTTTTGATAGAGTATAAACGCCTGCTCCAAAAGCCCGGCTATAGCGTCCGCGCCGCCGATATCCAAGCCTAAGCCCGACAACAGCTCCGCCGCAAGCGGATCGGCCATATATCCGCCGAGCCTTTGCGTCATTTCGGAATAAGTCATAGGCGCGCTAAGGTCGGCGAAGGCGTCTGCGGCAAGAGCCAAAAGCTCAAGCGTCCGCCCGTCCGCGCCTATTATCGCGTCGGCTATAAACCTATTAAAGTTTTCGTCGTCTTTGTCGACGAGACCGAGCGCAAACGCCACCGCCGCGTCTCCCCTTATCGCCGTGTCTAAGCTTAAGTCTCCCGCGTTATAGGCATATAAGACATAGGCCTGCTCGACCGCGTCTTTTATGACCGCCGCGTCAAGCTCTACGCCGGCAAGCCCCAAAAGCTCCGCGGCCATGGCCGACAGCTCCTCATAGCTCAAGGCCTCCGACCTTTGGTCTAACAGCGAGCCTAACAGGCCGGCCACGTAGGACAAGTCTATTTCTCCGCCGAGCATACTCTCCGCGACGGAGTATATCAGCTGGTCATAGCCCGCGCCGTTCTTGTCGAGTAAGCCGGCCGCGTACCTTGCCAAAAGCCCGGCCTCGACGGCCTTGTCAAGCCCGTCGGGATATCCGTATGCCGAAAAATACAATATATATGCCTGCTTGACAAGCTCCGCGCTTATCACGCCGCCGCCGACGCCGAACGCCGACGCGTAACCGTCGATTTTTTGGGCGAGAGCCTCGTACGCGTAGCTTATCTCCATTCCTTGCGCGTCATATATGTCGCCCTTGACG
>JAISRB010000071.1 GCA_031273825.1 Clostridiales bacterium | reverse complement strand
TTTCCGCGGTGCCCTTGACCTTTTTTCTGACCCTTGCGTGTCTTATTTTTCTGTCGGCATTTTTATCTTTTTTAGTTATCATGTCAATGCTCCTTCAAGGCTTATTTCTTACCGGCGGTCTTGCCTTCTTTCTTTACGACCTTCTCCGTCTTATAGCGAATGCCGTAGTTGTGATAAGGCTCTACCGGTCTTGCCGCTTTGATATTGGCGGCGGTCTGACCGACAAGCTCCTTATCTATGCCCTTTACGACGATTTCCGTCGGGGACGCGAGCGCAAAGGTTATTCCGTTAGGCTCCTCGACCTCTATCGGATGCGAATATCCGATATTCAAGATGATTTTTTTGCCCTGTTGAATTACCTTATAGCCTACTCCCGCGACAAGCAAGGCCTTTTCGTAGCCCGTTGTCACGCCCTTTACCATGTTGAATATCAAGGCTCTGTAGAGTCCGTGCAAGGCGACGTTTTGTCTCTCGTCGTCGGCTCTTGATATTATGATTTCGCCGTTTTCTTGTTTAAGAGAAATCTTCCCCGTCAGCGTTTGGGACAGCTGACCGAGAGGCCCCTTTACCGTGACGGTGTTGTCGTCCGAAACGGTTACCGTTACGCCCTTTGGAATAATTACGGGCAATCTGCCTATTCTTGACATAAATTCCTCCTTACCACACAAACGCGAGTACTTCTCCGCCGGCTTTGGCGGCTCTCGCTTGTTTGTCGGTCATAATTCCTCTCGACGTCGATATTATGGCTATTCCGAGTCCGTTTAAGACCTTAGGAAGCTTGTCGTAGCCGGAATAGATTCTAAGACCCGGCTTGCTTATTCTCTTGATGCCCGTAATCGCCGGCTTGTTTTTCGCTCCGTATTTGAGCGTTATTTTGATTGCCGTTTGCAACCCCTCGCCCACGACTTCCACGTCTTTTACGTAGCCCTCGCCGAGGAGAATATCCGCGATTGATTTTTTTATTGAGCTGATCGGCACAAGGATTGTCTCATGCTTTACCATCTGACCGTTTCTTATGCGCGTCAGCATATCCGCTATTGGATCCGTCATAGTTAATAGTCTCCTCCTTATTTACCAGCTTGCTTTTTTGCAACCGGGAATTTGTCCTTTATAGGCGAGGTTTCTAAAGCATATTCTGCAAACCCCGAACTTTCTCAAAACCGAATGCGGCCTGCCGCAAATTTGACATCTCGTGTATTCTCTGACGGCAAATTTTTGGGTTTTTTGTTGCCTGTTTATAATAGCCTTTTTAGCCATGATTAACCTCCTATTTCGCAAAAGGCAAGCCGAGCAGCTTCAAAAGCTCTTTTGCCTCTTCGTCGGTTTTTGCCGTAGTCACAAAGCAGATATCGAAACCTCTTATCTTTTCGATCTGATCGTAGACGATTTCGGGGAATATGAGCTGTTCCTTGACGCCCATCGTATAGTTGCCTCTGCCGTCAAAGGACTTGGGCGAAACGCCCTTGAAGTCTCTGACGCGCGGCAGGACGATTGATATAAACTTGTCGGCAAAGGCGTACATTCTGTCGTTTCTAAGGGTCACCTTAGCGCCGATATTCATGCCCTGCTTGACCTTAAAGTTTGCGACGCTCTTTTTTGCGCTTGTGACGAGCGGCTTTTGTCCGGCTATCTGACGAAGCTCCTCAACCGCCGACTGAACGCTCTTTGCGTTGTCCTTTATGTCGCCGTAGCCCATGTTTATGACGACCTTTTCAAGCCTCGGCACCTGATTTACGTTTTTGTAACCGAAATGCTTCATAAGAGCGGGAACTACGCTCTCTCTGTATTGTACCTTCAAGCGGTTTTCGGGTCTTTTGACCTCCGCGCCGGCTTCGGAAGGTTTTGCCGTTTGAACTTTTTTGTTGTCAGCCATTTTTGATCCCTCCCTCAAATTATTCCGCGTCGGATTCCGACTTGTCGGATTTTCTGCTTATCTTTCTCTTGACCCTTGCCTTGTCTTTGTCGGCGTTCTTTGCCTTTGAGACGCTCGGCGAAACCAAGACCGCTCCGCATTTGTTGCAGATTCTGACCTTTTTTGACTTGCCGTCGGCGTCCAAAATCTCTTTGTGCCCGACCCTCGTCGGCTTGTTGCACGCGCCGCATATCGGCATGACGTTCGAGATGTGAACGCTCCCGTCCTGCTCGGTTATGCCGCCCTTGTCTTGGGCGCGTTTTGCCTTGACGTGCTTTTTTACCTTTCTCGCGCCCTCGCCCTCTATGGTTACGCGCTGTTTGTCCAAATCGACCGCGACGACGACCGCCGTCTTGTCTCTGTTTTCCTTTCTGCCCGTGATAACCATGACGACGTCGCCTTTCTTTACGTTAGCTTTCACCGTAGATCCTCCTTAAAGTACTTCCGGGGCGAGAGAGATGATTTTCATATAATCCTTTTCGCGTAATTCTCTCGCGACGGGGCCGAATATTCTGGTGCCCTTCGGCTGTTTTTGATTGTCTATTATGACGGCGGCGTTGTCGTCAAATTTGATGTGAGTGCCGTCCGCGCGTCTGATTCCCTTGTGAGATCTGACGATGACCGCCTTTACCACGTCGCCCTTTTTGACGACGCCGCCCGGCGTTGCGGTTTTGACGGAAGCGACTATTACGTCGCCTATGTTGCCGCTCCTTCTAAAGGAGCCGCCCAAAACCCTGATGCACATTATTTCCTTTGCGCCGGTATTATCGGCGGCTTTTAAACGCGTCTGCGGTTGTATCATATAACGCTGTCCTCCTTATTTAGCCTTTTCGACTATTTGAACGAGTCGCCAATGCTTTTCCTTGCTTATCGGACGGGTTTCGACAACCGTAACCTTATCGCCTATGTTAAGCTCGTTGTTCTCGTCGTGAACCTTGAGTTTTTTGGTTCTTTTAACGATTTTTTTGTAGAGCGGATGCCTGACGCTTTCTTCAATGGCGACGACGGCGGTTTTGTCCATCTTGTTGCCGACGACTATGCCCGTTCTGCTCTTTCTCAGATTTCTTGTCTCTAAATTTTCCGACATTTTTCAAGCTCCCCCCTTATTTGGATTTTTTTGCGGATTTAACTTCCGCGGCCGTTTTCGGCTCTACGGATATGTTTAATTCTCTCTGACGCAAAATGGTTTTTATTTTTGCGATATCGTGCTTTGTATCTCTGATGACGAGAGGATTAGTCAGCTGATTTGTCGCGTGCTTAAAGCGGAGAGCATAAAGCTCGGCTTTGAGTGAGTTCAGCTTTGAAATAAGCTCGTCGTTATTCATTACAAAAAGTTCTTTTGATTTCATTGCTCCTCACCGCCTTCGGAAAAATTTTGTTTATCCGCGCTTATCAGGTCTTGTTTTCTGACAAACTTGCATTTGATAGGCAGCTTGTGCATGGCAAGCCTCAACGCTTCCCTTGCCGTTTCCTCGGGAACTCCCGACATTTCAAACATAACTCTGTCGGGCTTGACGACCGCCACCCAATATTCCGGCGAACCCTTGCCGCTGCCCATGCGAGTCTCGGCGGGCTTTTTTGTGACGGGCTTGTGAGGGAATATATTGACCCAGACCTTGCCGCCTCTTTTGATAAAACGCGTCATAGCTATACGCGCCGCCTCTATCTGATTTGATTTTATCCATGCCGGCTCGAGGGCAACGAGTCCGTATTCGCCGTATGCCAGCGTATTTCCCGAATGCGCGCGGCCCTTCATTCTGCCGCGCATGACGCGCCTTCTCTTGACTCTTTTAGGCATTAACATTGTTGTCGCCTCCTTCTCTGACGTTAGAAGTTTTTTGGAGGATTTCCCCCTTGTAGATCCAAACCTTAACGCCTATTACGCCAAAGGTCGTGTGCGCCTCGGCAAAGCCGTAATCTATGTCGGCTCTAAGCGTATGCAAAGGAATAGAGCCTTCGTGGTAGTGCTCGCTTCTCGCGATTTCCGCGCCGTCGAGTCTGCCCGCGACCATGGTTTTGATACCCTTGGCTCCGGCCTTTATGGCTCTCTGCATCGACTGCTTCATAGCTCTTCTGAATTGGGTTCTCTTTTCGAGCTGACCGGCGATATTTTCGGCGGTGAGCTGCGCGTCGGTGTCGGGCCGTCTGACCTCCATAATGCTTATGGATATCTTTGTGTCCTTATTTTTGCAAAGCCTTGCGACCTCGCCCTTGATAATTTCGACGCCCGCGCCGCCCTTGCCTATAATTACGCCGGGGCGCGCCGTGAATATTACGACGCTGAGCTTGCCCGCGCTTCTGTCTATCAAAATCTTTGATATGGCCGACTGATAATACTTCTTTTTTAAAAAGGTTCTTATTTGATAATCCTCTACCAAATATTTAGAGAAGTCCTTTTTTTCGGCGTACCATTGCGCGTCCCAGCCTCTTATGATTCCCACTCTCATGCCGTGCGGATTAACTTTTTGTCCCATCGTTATCCTCCTATTTGCCTATCTCGGAGTCAAGAATTATCGTTACATGACTCGTGCGTTTCAAAATTCTGTCCGCGCTTCCCTTTGCTCTCGGCATCATTCTCTTGAGCGTAGGCCCCGGCCCCGCGAAGGCCTCGGCCACATAGAGGTCTACCTTGCTAAGCCCGACGTTGTGCTCGGCGTTTGCCGCCGCGGAATTTAAAACCTTTTTGACTATCTCACTGCCGGCCTTTGGTACGTTTTCGAGTATAGCTACCGCATCGCCGTATTTTTGGCCTCTTACGAGGTCGAGTACGACCCCTATCTTAGACGGAGAAATTCTGACGTATTTCGCAATCGCAAAGGGACGCTTATCGGCGTTCGCCTGACGCTTGGCGGTTTTTTCTTTTAGACGTTTTGCCATTATTATAATCCTCCATCATTTCGAGCCCGAGGCTTTGTCGCCCGCGTGGCCCTTATATGTGCGCGTCGGCGCGAATTCGCCGAGCTTGCAACCGACCATATCCTCGGTGACGTATACCGGCACGTGCTTTCTTCCGTCGTGAACGGCTATGGTGTGTCCTATCATTTCGGGAGTAACCGTAGAGGCGCGGGACCATGTCTTGACGACTTTCTTTTCGTTCCTTTCGTTCATCAGATTTATTTTTTTCAGAAGGCTTTCTTGCACAAAAAAACCTTTTTTAATCGATCTGCTCATGTTCTCTCAACCTCCTAATTGATTCTCTTGACGATAAATTTGTTGCTCTTTCTCTTTTTTCTCGTTTTATAGCCCATAGCCGGCTTGCCCCACGGCGTAACCGGACTCGGCATACCGACGGGAGACTTGCCCTCGCCGCCGCCGTGAGGGTGGTCGCAAGGGTTCATGACAACGCCTCTGACGGTAGGCTTGACGCCCATATGGCGTTTTCTGCCGGCCTTGCCTATCGAAATAAGCTCGTGCTCGATGTTTCCGACCTGACCTATAGTCGCCTTGCATTTCAAAAGAATGAGTCTGACCTCGCCGCTCGGCAGTCTTACGGTGGCGTATCTGCCTTCCTTTGCCATGAGCTGTGCGGATATTCCGGCCGATCTCGCAATCTGGCCGCCCTTGCCGGGCTGAAGCTCTATGTTGTGAATGACCGTGCCGAGAGGAATCTGCTCTATTACAAGCGCGTTGCCCGCCTTGATGTCCGCGCCCTCGCCGCTTATGACGGTGTCGCCCTTGTTGAGACCGACGGGAGCTAAAATATATCTCTTTTCGCCGTCGGCATAATACAAAAGCGCGATGTTAGCCGATCTGTTAGGGTCGTATTCTATCCCCGCGACCTTGGCCGGTATTCCGTCCTTGTCGCGCTTGAAGTCTATTTTTCTATATTTGGTTCTGTTGCCGCCGCCTATGTGTCTGACGGTGATTCTGCCGGTGTTGTTTCTGC
This sequence comes from Clostridiales bacterium, assembly GCA_031273825.1. Taxonomy (GTDB): domain Bacteria; phylum Bacillota; class Clostridia; order Christensenellales; family JAISNN01; genus JAISNN01. Next base: position 9,930 of record JAISRB010000071.1, on the reverse strand, counting down.
CGCCCGATTTGTTTTTTGACTCGATAAGGCTTCTTTCCGGAGTCGTTTTTGTAATCTCGCCGAACGAGGACACCGACATGCCGCGGCGACCCGGAGTAGTCGGTTTATATTTGATGATAGCCATAATTCCTCCTAATTCAAGCTGTCAAACTCGGTGATGGTCTTACTGTCGGCGGTCAGCTTGATGATAGCCTTTTTGTAAGAAGGAGTTCTCCCCGAGGTCTTGCCCTGTCTTTTGATTTTGCCGCGCACGTTGATAGTGTTTACGCTTTCGACCTTGATTGAGAGGTTTTCATAAATCTTTTCGATAGCGTTTTTTATCTGCGTCTTGTTTGCCTTTTTTGCGACGACGAACGTGTATATCTTGCTTTCTATCCCCGCGTAACTCTTTTCGGTCAAAACGGGTCTTATTATAATATCGTGAGCGTTGGTATCCATATCAGGCGTAAACCTCCTCGAGTTTCTTTACCGCGTCGGCGGTTATAAGGCACTTTGCGTTTGCCACAAGGTCATAGACATTGATAAGCTCGGCGGTCGTCGTAGCGAGGCTTTGAAGGTTGTTTCCCGCTCTTATGATTGATTCGTCCTTTTCGGCGGTGATTAGCAAGGCTCTCTTGTCGACGCTCAACGCCTTCAAAATAGCCGCTAACTCCTTTGTCTTTGCCTCGGCAAGCTTGATTTCGTTCAAAACGATAAAGTTTCCGTCAGAGATTTTGCCCGACAGCGCGCTTCTCAGCGCGGCGGCCTTGGCCTGCTTGTTTATTTTTTGTGAAAAATCTCTCGGCTTTTTGGCGAATACTATTCCGCCCTTTGTCCACTGCGGCGCTCTTATCGAGCCTTGTCTGGCTCTGCCCGTTCCCTTTTGTCTATAAGGCTTGCGGCCTCCGCCTCTCACCTCCGCGCGGGTCAGGTTAGAATGCGTCCCCTGTCTTTTGTTGGCAAGCTGGGCTACGACGACCTGATGAATGAGGCTCTCGTTATATTCCGCCCCGAAAACGCCGTCGTTCAGCTCGATGTCTCCAACGATTTGTCCCTTGATATCGTATACGCTGTGTTTCATAATATCGCCACTCCTTATTTGCCGCTTTTTACGCTGTCTCTGATAAAGACAAGCGAACCCTTAGCCCCGGGAACCGCGCCCTTGACTAATATAAGGTTTCTTTCGGAATCTATTTTTGCCACCGAGAGGTTTTGGACGGTGACGCGCTCGTTGCCGTATTGTCCCGGCATTTTTTTGTTCTTAAAAACTCTCGACGGGTCGGAGTTCGAGCCCATAGAGCCGACTCCGCGGTGATAGCCCGAGCCGTGAGCCTTAGGGCCTATATGCATATTCCATCTCTTTATCGTACCGGTAAAGCCGTGACCCTTTGTCGAGCCGACAACGTCGATTTTGTCGCCTACGGCAAAAACGCCGCATTTGATTTCGTCGCCCACCGAATACTTGGCCGCGTCGGCTATTTTGATTTCTCTCAAAAATCTTTTTACGCCTACGCCGGCTTTTTTGAACTGACCCTTGACGGGCTTGTTGACGTTCTTTTCGGATATGACTCCGAAAGCTATCTGCAGCGCGTCGTAGCCGTCCTTTTCGACGGTCTTTTTTTGCACGACGGGACATGGACCGGCTTCGATAACCGTTACGGGTATCACCTTTCCATCCTCGGCAAATATCTGGCTCATTCCCAGCTTGATTCCAATGATTGCTTTATTCATAAGATAAAGTTCATCCTCCAAAAATATTTTATATTGCACCCGCCTTATATAGATAAGGCCGGAATGTTATCGTTACCGCTCAAACCCGACAAAACGCTCCGATAAAGAACGCGTTTTTATTAGTTAAAGCTTTATTTTGATATCCACACCCGCCGGCAAATCGAGCTTCATCAGCGAATCGATGGTTTTCGGCGTAGGATTATAGATGTCGATAATCCGCTTGTGCGTTCTGATTTCAAACTGCTCGCGGCTGTCCTTATACTTATGCGGCGAACGGAGAATGGTTATTATCTCGCGCTCCGTCGGCAGAGGTATAGGCCCCGAGACCTTTGTGCCGGCTTTTTTGACGGTTTCGACGATTCTTGCCGCCGACACGTCGATAAGATTAGGGTCGTAAGCTTTCATTCTTATGCGAATTCTTTGTCCTGCCATAACTGTTTTTTTAGTCCTCCTAACTTGATTAAACACACCCGTGTGTATCTTGCTATCTCATTAAAAAAAGCGTTAAACGCTTTATTAAAGTTAGTCGCCGCGGTCGGTCGCCGCGACATTTGTCCGCATAAATTATCGCGGTTTTCCCGCGTCACTTCACGCATCATTCCGATTTATCATAACGATAGCTTGACCATTATAATACAAACCGCCTTTCAATGTCAAACGTTTTTAAGGCGTTTTCAAATTTTTTTGCGTATTTAACGCCGTTTTTGCCCGCGCGGCGGTCAAAACCGCGCTTTTTTTTAAAGAAACCTCTCTATAATAGCGTCTATTGCCGTCTCTATCTGCGCCGCCGCTCTTTTATAAGCCTCTATTCCGAGAAAGTACGGGTCTGAAACGTCTCCTTCGTTTAAGATTTCGCCGACGGCGTATATCGCGCGTTGGCAACCGCGCTTTGCCGGCGCGTCCGAGCCGTCTTTCGTCGCTCTTTCAAAGGCGTCGGCTAAGGCGGTTTTGTGTTCGCGCGTCATGGCTATTATCAGGGCGCAGTCTCCGAATCTTTTCGCGTCAAATCTCGCGCTCTTAAAGCCCGACGCGTCCGCGCCGTATTCCTCTTTTAATACCCTCGCCGCGTCCTCCGATATGCAATCGCCGTCCGACGCGTATATTCCCGCCGAACAGCCCTTGACGTTAGCGATTTTTTTGTCCTTTATCTTTTTATCAAAAATATACTCGGCCATAGGCGAGCGGCAAATATTGCCCGAGCAGACAAAGAGAACCTTTTTCATTTAATGCGCCGCCTTTTGCAAACGGTTGATAATAGAATTGCCCGCGCCCGACGAGTCGGGCTCCTCGCAGATAATGAGGTCCGCGGTCTCCTCGGCGAGCCTTAGCAGGGCGTATATTTTTTTGGCGTAGCCCTTGGGGTCGTCGGGGATAGAAAAGACGTTTCTGCCGCCCAGGCTTGCGACGCTTGACGCGCGCGATATGATGACGGCTCTCTTGCCCTCGTTATACGCGTCGTCATAGAGCGCGGCGGCGGCGTCGGCGGCCTTTACCAGCGTCAGCTTGACGCGCGGCGAATAGTGGCGATATTTCATTCCGGGCGATTTTGCGGGAAAGCCGACGGCCTTGCAGTCCTTTTTTGGCTCGGAGACTCCGCCTATGACCTTTCTTATCATATCATACGTGATAGCCCCGGGTCTCAGTATGACGGGGTTGTCGCCCGACATGTCGAGAACCGTCGACTCTATGCCGACGCTGCATTCGCCGCCGTCGATAATCATAGGGATTCTGCCGTTGAGGTCGTCAAAGACATGGCTTGCCGTCGTCGGGCTGACATGCTCCGAGAGGTTTGCCGACGGCGCGGCGAGAGGACAGCCGCTTTTTTTTATCAGCTCGGCCGCCGTTCTGTGGCGCGGAAAGCGCACGGCGACGGTGTCAAGCCCCGCCGTGACGGCTTTGCATATTTTTGTATTTTTGTGAAGAATGACGGTAAGAGGCCCCGGCATAAACTTTTCGTAGAGCATATAAAAATCGTCGGGAACGCCGACCGCGATATCGTCTAACATTCCTATGTTTTCGATATGGACGATAAGCGGATTGTCCGACGGTCTGCCCTTAGCCTCAAAAATCTTTGAGACCGCGCTCTCGTCATAGGCGTTCGCGGCAAGACCGTAGACCGTTTCCGTCGGAAACGCCACTATTTGGCCGTCTTTTATCAGCTCCGCCGCCCTTTGCATTGACTTCTTGTCATTAGAATTGATTATTTCCGTAGTCATAACGATTATATTATATCATAAATATGCGGTTTTGTAGCATTTATTTTTATATTTACGCCCCAAAAGTTAAAAAAAAACCAAAAAAACGGGGAAGCCTTTTCAAAAAGACTCCCCCGCTTTTCTTTTTTGTTGCGCCTTAAGCGTTAGCTTTAGCTGTACTTTTGCGCCGTATCAAACAGCGTCTGCGTATCGGAGCTGAGCAATGCGGAGCCCATATCAAGCAATATAGCAATTCTTTCAAGAGCGTTTGCGCTGTCGTAAGCCGCCTGCAACACAGGCATGACGATTTCGCTGCGGTATTGCGCCGCGGTATAATGGCGGTTGACGTAGTCAAACTCTTTCAATCCGTTTTCAACGCTTTTCGCCCTCAGTTCCGCAAGCTTCTTCTCGGCGAATTCTCTCGCCTCTTTTCCGTTCTTCGCCTTATTTCTGATAAAGTCGATGACTTCGTCATAAGCCGCCTCGATATCGGCCTCGTCGTTATAAACGAATATATCGTTTTCCAGCGGATCCTCTTTCATTGCCTCTATAGCCGCGTCGACATAGTATACCCAGTTTGTTACGCTGATAGCAAACAGTTCCTTTTCCAAATCTCCCGATATGACATAGCTTCCGTCCCCGTCGACCGTGAGATAGACTCCGTCGGCGAGCGCGTCCAGATAGTCGGCATAGGTTGTCGCCGCCGCGACTGCCTCAAACCATTTTACGTTAAAGGCGTTTCCGTCCTTCCATTCATAATCAAAGCCTACAAAGTCAAGATTGCCGTAATTCTCATCGTTGCCATCGTCGTCGATTTCGTCATAATACGTCAAAACCGCGGCTTCAAATATCTCCTTTGCCTCCTCTAAAAGCTCCTCTATGGTCTTTAACCCGCCGAGTAACTCCAAAGCTTTATCTCTGATCTTCTCTCCGTCCTTGATATTATCGCTGTCGTTTACTCCGTCTATGATTCTCTCTATCTCCGCTAAGGCCTCGGCAAAAGGCGAACCCTCGTCGGTGAAGTATATAGTTTCAAGCTTGTTTTCTTTTATATATTCCGCTATAAAGGCTTTCCACGAAGCTTTTATGGTGTCCAAAACAGCGGTTTTTTTAGCTCCGATCAAGACATAACCGTTTTCGCCGGCCTCTAACCATTCACCGAGTACGTCTTGATAGTCGACGTAAGTTTCCGCAGCCTCAAGCCTGTTATACCACTCTACGTTAAACTTCCCGACGTTCGTCCAAGTCTTATCAAAGCCTATGACCTCGAGATTTTCTTTGTTTTCATCATTCTTTTCGTCGTCAAACTGACGGTAGTAGTCCAAAAGCGCGGCTTCGAGGCCGGCCTTTGCGCCGGCAACAAGCGCCGTTTTGTTGACCAACGTAGAGAGCAGCCAATTTGCTATGGCTCTGATTTTGCCGCCGTCGGTGATGATAGCTCCGTTCGGGTCTATCGTGCCGGCTGTAAATTGCAACACCTTCGACTTCGACTCGCCCTCGCCGACTTCTATTTCCGTAAACTCGCCGCCGATTACGCCGGCCTTTCCGTCTATGATATCATATATCAATGCCAAAGCCGCGGCAAAAGGGGAGGTTTCGTCGATGAAGTACGTGTCTTTGAACGCTTGTGAAGAGGTTTCTTCGACTATAATAGCTTTCCATGCGTCTCTCGCGACGCCCAATATTTCGGCCTTAAAGCTGTCGGACAATTCTATGCCGTCCTCGGTTATGACAAGCCGGGCAATCTTTTGGGATAAACTGAGCTTGTCGTAGTTTGTGCTATATTTAATAAACTCAAGATTATTGTCGTTTTGGGCGTTATAATCGTCGTCTATCGTCTCATAAAAAGCTAATACCGCGGCCTTGAATAGATCCTCCTCGGCCACAATCTTTGCATAAACCGTCACGTCGCCCGACAAATCCGTGTTAAAATTGTATTCATCGTCGTATAACCTGTCGGCATACCATTTTATCAAACCGCCGCCAAACTCTATAGGTCGCTTGGTCAAGAAACGCACGGCGGAATATTCGTCATAGACAAAGGTCATGGCGTTCAGCTTTTCGCCGCCGACCTCAACGCCGTTGCCGACGTCGCCCGTGACGTCCTCGTCGGATATCAGACCTTTAAGCGCGTTGTATGTCGCCGCGTCTAAGGAGACTGTCGACGGCTTGCTATAGTCGGGGGTTGAACCGTAGGCTATTCCGACGGAAAGAAGTACGCCGCCCCATTCGCCCGCGCCGATTGAAGTGTCGGTCACGCTAACGTCCGCGCCCATTCCGACATAAAGGCCGCCGCCGACCGACGGATTTAGCGCGCCGCCCTCTATGACAACCTTCGCGCCGTTGACGACGAGAGCGTGTCTGCCGCCGTTTATCGTCACGTTAGACAGATATGCCGCCTCGATAGCTTCTATCGGGTTGGTAATAGTCGAGAATTTAACCGCCGCATATTTCTCCGGCGCATTAAAGGTCAAATCATAAAGCGACGCTTCGGCCTTGAATATGGCGTAGGCCTGACCGGATATAACGTTAGTCAAGGTGATTGTTGCGCCGTTTCCGTATATGACTACGGGAACGGAGACATAGACTGCGTCTACGGCGTAGCTTGCCTTTGGAGCAGACCCGACCGACGCGCTATAGCTTTGAGCCGCGGACGGCGCGGCGATGATATACACTTGGTTTGCGGTCGCTCCGCCGTCTTTCAAAACGTCGTTTAGCTCTGCCGCGGACGTGATGATTGTCAGGTTTGCGACAGTCGGCTTGCCGGTTGCGTTAAAGCCCTTATAGGTCGCCGTAACCGAACCGTCGGTCGTGTCTAAGACCGCCTCAACCTCGTCCGTCGCCTCAAATTGCTTGCTAAAGCCGCTCCCGTAAATAGCCGTTATATTGCCCGAAACCTCAACCGAATAAGGCGCGGCTTTGTTTCCTGCGTCTATGTCGGTAAGCGCGAAGGTCGCGGCGTCGATTGCGATAGACGCAATTTCATCCGACCACTCCGTAGCGGCCTCGGCGGTATAAAAGTCGGCGGTATCGACAGCCCTTGCCCTCACGGTCACGGTATATTTGTCCGCGTAAGCGAAATCGTTTAAGTCAAAGGACGTACCGTCATTTATCCGAAAATTCCTATCGTTGACGGTCACGTCATAAGCGTCAGCGGCTAAGACGGCGTTCCACGAGACTGTTCCGCCCGCGTTTGCAGAAATGCCCGTCACCGAATTGAGAACGGCGTATTTGACCGACGCGGCCCCGCTTGGCAGCTCATAATCTGTTAACGGTTTTGAAACAACGGATAAGCTGCGGATTCCGTATTCTAAATCCGTCGGAATAGTATAAGTCGTTCCGGCAACGGTAGCGGTAAATTCTCCGCCGTTATATTCGCCGTCAATGCTTATGTAATAAGTCGACGCTCCCTCGGCGGCAGTCCAACTCAACACTCCGTTTTCTATCGTCAAGCCGGTAGGCGCGTCAAGTCTGACGGGGTTAATCTCGGGATTGATAGCCTTGATTTGATCCTCCAAATCCTTTATGGCGGCACTTAGAGCCTTCTCCAAATCGTCGATTGCTTTGCCGCTTTTGGCAAGCTCTTCTTCAAGTCCGCTAATTTTGTCGCCGAGTCCGGACGAGCCGTTCTCAAGCTCCTCGATTTTGTCGTTTAGCGAGCCGATTGTATTTTGAAATTCATCGGCTCTCTTGACCGCCGACGAACCGACGACCGCAAGCATGATAAACGCGGCCACGAGTATCGCGGAGGTAACCGCGATAGCCACGTTGATTAACACGCTCTTTTTTGTCTTTGCATAGATTAGAAATCTTTGCCAAGCGTTCATAGTTTTGTGTACTCCTTTATTTTTTATGTCTCGCACGACCCGTCGGCAAAAGCCTTTCAAATCGTATCGTTACTTATTTAAGTCGGTTGATTATACATTATTTAGGTTGTCTTTTCTTTGATATACGCTACTTTTTCTTTTTGAACTCGGCAGGCTTGTAAGTACCCGTCGGAACAATCTTGATTTCGTTTGTGTCCTTGACGTATATGACCTCTTTTTTGACGTATTCGCCCGGGTTGTACACCCTACTCAACGCCTCGGCTCTGAGCCTCGCGGCCTTTTCGCGCTCGGTTTCCTTTGCGGCGGCGGCCTCGTCGTCTTGCTCGGCCTTTATTTTTGCCTTTTGAAGCTCGGCCTCTCTCTTTTGTCTCTCGGCCTCGGCGGCTTTTTCCTCTTTTAGTCGCGCGATCTCTGCGGCTTTCTCCTCTTTTAGTTTAGCGGCCTCGGCGGCTTTTTCCTCTTTGAGTCGCGCGGCCTCCGCGGCTTTTTCCTCTTTGAGTTTAGCGGCCTCCGCGGCTTTCTCCTCTTTGAGTCGCGCGGCCTCGGCGGCTTTTGCGGCTTTCTCCGCTTTCTCCTGTTTACGCCTTGCGGCCTCGGCGGCTTTCTCCGCTTTCTCCTGTTTACGCTTTGCAGCCTCGGCGGCTTTTTCCTCTTTGAGTTTGGCGGCCTCGGCGGCTTTCTCCTCTTTGAGTTTGGCGGCCTCGGCGGCTTTCTCCTCTTTGAGTCGCGCGGCCTCCGCGGCCTCCGCTTCTCTCCGGCTTTCAAGCTCGGCGACCTTTTCAGCTTCGATTCTCGCGGCCTCCGCCTCTTTTAATCTCTCAAGCTCCGCGGCCTTTTCCGCTTCGATTCTCGCGGCCTCCGCGGCCTCCGCCTCTCTCCGGCTTTCAAGCTCCGCGGCTTTCTCCGCTTCGATTCTCGCGGCCTCCGCCTCCTTTAATCTCTCAAGCTCGGCGGCCTTGGCTTTGGCGTCCTCCTCGGCGGTCAACGCCTCTTGTCTTATCAGCTCGGCCTCCAAAAACGCGCGCTCCGCCTCCTCTCTGGCTATTTGCGCGGCCTCCTCGGCCTTTTTGGCCTCCTCGCCGGCAAGCTTTCTCTCCGGCTCTTCCTCGGTCGTCTTTTCCCCTATTGCATCTTCCGCGACGGCGGCTTGCGACCCGTCGTCGGACGGTTTTTCCGCCTCCTCCGCGATTGCGGCGGCTACTATTGCGGTTTCAAAAGCCTCGTCGTCCGCGATAGTTTCGTCGATTATTACAAACTCCTCGTCCTCTCCGTCGTCGGTCGCAACAGCGTCTATGACCTCGTTTTCTACGGCCTTTTCGGCTTTTTCAACGGCTTGCGCGTCTCCGGCGGCTTGCGTTTCCTCAATCGCCGCTATTTCCTTAGGCGTTTCTTTTTCGTCAGCCGTTTCCGATTCTACGATTGGCTCTGCTTCACCGGCCGACTCCGATTCGTCAACCGTTTCCGATTCTCCGACCGCCGCTATTTCCTCGGTCGGCTCCGACTCCCCGAACTCTTGCGTTTCGGCATCCTCTGCCTCGTCTAACGACGGCAACGCAGAGGATTTAGCTTTTTCCATTTTTCTGTAATCAACCGCCCTTATGCGCAACAATACAAACAGCACGGCCGTCGCGACTAAAAAGATTATGGCGAACAAAGTAAACGTCCACCAAGGAAAGTCTACCGCGGATAACGTTGTCAAATCAACATTTGCAAAATTTTTCATAGCTCATCTCGCTTGTTTTTTTTGAATATTACGCATTCGTCAATCTTATGGAATACCCTCAAAAAGAGCATACCTCCGTCAAGTATATTCAATTAAGTATTATTATACCACAAAATTAAAAAAAGTCAAGTTTATTTAACATGTTTAACTATATAAAAAAAATTGCAACTTTTCGCCGTTCATACGGAGTCACCTTGCCGTCTTACTTCGTTTCCGGTTTATACCCGATTTTCTCATTTTGCTTTCTACACTGCGATTGCCGCCTCTAAACGGTTTTTCTCTCTAAATTCTATTTGGCTTTTTAGTCTTTTTCTTCCGGCGCGACGAGTTTCAATGCGGACAAATCCTTAGACGCATGCATGACGAGCGTCACGTACACCGTATCCTTGCCGACGTAATAAAGCGTCGCATACCGGCGATAGGTCAAAATATATTTGTACCGCGTTTTCTGCTTGACCTTGTTTTGCAAATTTGA
>JAISRB010000075.1 GCA_031273825.1 Clostridiales bacterium | reverse complement strand
ATCGACAAGATAATGGACTTGCACGGCGCGGACATCGAGAAGCACAAAGCCGACGTAGCCTCAATCACGGGGGAGCGCGACGCAGAGAAAACCCGCGCGGACAATTTGGCAAAGAGCGTTGAGAGCTTGAGGCCGCTCGCCGAGAGCAACGACGCTGTAAAAAAGGAGCTTGAAACGCTCAAAGCGGCGCAAAAGGACGCCGAGGACAAGGCGAAAGCCGACGCGGCGGATAAGGCTTTAACGGACAATATACGGGCGGTATTCGGCGATAAGAAGTTTATTAACGAATACACTCAAAACGCCGTTATAGCACAAATCAAAGCCGAATACGCGAAGCCGGAGAACACGGCAAAAGGCGTATCAAAAATATTCGAGGAATTGACGAAAGACAAGGACGGAATATTCGCGAGCGCAAACCCGAGCCTTCCTCCGAAAAGCGGGGGGATAACGGGCAACCCGATAGCCGATGACAAAATGCGGGCGGCTATGGGTCTTAAACCCGCGGAAAGTAAATAACAATATGTTTTAAAGGAGTTTTGAATTATGCCGAACAGCATACAATTAGCACAGAATTTTACCGACCTTTTGGACGAGGTCTACAAGAACGCTTCCGTGACCGCCGACCTCATAAGCGACGCGTCGATAGTCAAAGCGGGAGTAAACGCAAACGAGATAGCCTATCCGCAAATAGACATGAGCGGCTTGGGCGATTACGACAGGAATTCCGGTTATACGGACGGCGCCGTCAATCTCGAATACAAAACGACGCAATTTAATTACGACAGAGGCACGAAGCTCTCCGTAGACGTTATGGACGACGAGGAAACGGCGGGAATAGCCTTCGGACGTTTGGGCGCGGAATTGCAGAGGACTAAGGTAGCACCCGAAGCCGACGCTTTCACGTTTGCGACGATTGCCGGGACGGACGGCGTGGCGACGGTCGAGGAGGACATAGCGGACGGCGAGGAATTTCTGACCGCGCTTTTGACCGCGAAAAATGTTCTCGACGAAGCGGAAGTGCCGGAGGACGAGAGATATTTATACGCCACGCCGACGCTGATGAACGGCATCCTTGCGCTTGACACCTACAAATCGAAGGAGGTACTCAATTCCTTTTCGGTCAAAAAATCCGTGCCGCAATCGCGTTTTTATACGAAAATAGATTTGCTTGACGGAAAGAGTACGGGCGAAACCGTAGGACACTACAGAAAGAGCGAGGACGGCTTGGATATAAACTTTATGATTATTCATAAGCCGGCAATCATCAAATTTGACAAGCACGTCGCGAGCGACGTTATCAATCCTAAGGACAACGCGGCATCCGACGCCTATATCTTAAAATACAGAAAATACGGGATTGTAGACGTCTACCAAAACAAGGCGGCGGGGATTTACGTCAGCCACAAAGCCGCTCCGGTGAGCGAGTAATAGCGGGAGGTAAATTATAATGAGAGCAGTAGGAAAAGGAGCAAAGAAGCCCGGCGCGCCCGTAGAGGATTTGACGGCTAAAATAGCGGCGTTGCAAGTCGAGAACAACGAATTAAGGGCTAAGCTGGCGGTGTTACAAGCCATGCCGCAGGGCGAAGGCGAGCCGGAAACGCTCGACGTTAAGGGCAAGGCAAAAAAGGAATAACGGAGGGGCGGCATGGAATATTTGACCTATACGGAATATAGAAACTTATATGGCAGCTTAGACCCTGCCGCCTTTTGTCGTCACGCTTTCCGCGCTCAAAAAAAGATAGACGCCGCGACGTTCGGACGGCTGAAAACCGAGCAAAGCGTGAGCGAGGCTGTCAAGCGTTGTGTTATGGAGCTTGTCGAGCTTGCGGAGAAAACGCGGTTTACGGGCGAGCAAAAAATAGCGGCGGTGAGCAACGACGGCGTGAGCGTGACATACGCGAACGCGCCGACGGAGGACGAGACGGCGGCTAAAGAGCAGGCTATAATTTATGAGTATCTAACGGGCGAAAAGGACAGCAAAGGCGTACCGTTGCTGTATATGGGGGTGTGATATGACGTATCCGCCGTGGTGGAATAACACCTTGACTATCTACAAAAAGGGCGAGGACGCGGAGCGGAATACCGTATGGACAAGCGCGGTCATAGACGGTTGCGCATTCACGGTAACGTATAACAGAGCGGAAAGCGGGGATAACGAAAAGGTTATACCCGCTTTTATCGTTCGCGTTAGAAAGGGCGCGGAATTAAGCGTAAAAACGGGCGACGTCGTCATAAAGAGCGGCGTTGAGGAAGCAATCGACGAGAGCGAGGACGGACGGCGCATGAGCGATATAATGGCGAAATACGGCGACGATGCCTTTATAGTCAAGGCGACAAAGGATAACACGAATTTAGCCGATGCTTTCCTACCGCATTATTTTATAGGGGGCTGATTATGGGGCTTGAAATTGAGTTGAACCTCGACGGAATACGGAACGTTATCGACAAAGCGATTGACGGTAGCTTTATGTATGAGGCATATGATTTGCTTGCGAGAATGTCCGCTCCGTATGTACCCGCGAGCGCGCACAATCCGAGCGTGCCCGGTAGCGGGCATGAAATATTAACGCATAGCTACAGACCCACGCCGGAGTATTTGGAGTATAATACGCCATACGCGCATTATCAGTACGAGGGCAAAGTCATTGATATGCATACGGGCGAATACACGGGCGCGGAATTGCAATATAGCAAGGCGACGCACCCGTTCGCAACGTCGAAATGGGATAAGGCAATGCTAAAAAATGTTACGTTGAATAAGAAGTTTTGTAATAACCTCGCAATAAAGCTAAGGAGGCGGTTAAAAAATGGGGGTTGACAAAAACGCGGTCATGATAGAGTATCTGAAGCAATGTCCGAAAATTGACCGGCTTTTTTTTATATCCTCGGAGGTCAAGGACGGAACTCAAAACTTTGTGCCTATCTCGAACGAGCGCGTCATCAGACAATACATTGACGGAAGCAAGCTCAAATACTATGATTTTGCGATAGTGGAATTTGTCGGCGGGAGCGTCGCGCCTCTGCCTTTGACGGGCGCGGAGAACCACGAGAACGTCAAAAATTACGGACAGTTACAGAGCCTGATAGATTGGGTGTCGGCGCAGAGTAAGGCGCGGAATTTCCCCGATTTCGGCGAATATAACGAGGTTCAGGATATTTACTCGGTGACAAGCAATCCGACGTTGTCGGGGCGCGAGAACGAAAAAATATTCAGATACATGATACAAATTAGGATAGAATATATCGAAGGAGATTATTAAAAAAATGGCAACAGTATTTAACCTTACGGAAAGAGACAGAGCCGAAAGAAAGCTGCTCGTAACCGCCGTAAACGTCGCGCCGTTCGGCGCGGCATACAGCACGACGCCCATTTGGGAGGTCATCGGGGCGGACATAGAGGACAGCTCGGTTGAGCTTAATCCCGATATTATCACTACTACGGATATTTTGGGTGAAACCTCGACGTTCGTCAACAAATTGCAACCGAAGCAAAGCTTTACGCCAAACGTAATACGCGGCAATTACAAGCTGGCGGAAAGGTTACACGATATTATCGCAAGGAACGCGCTGACGGAATTTTCAAAGTTTGAGGTTTTGCTTATAAGGGTGTATATAGGAGCTTCGGGCGCGTATCAAGCGGAAAAGCAAACCGATTGTACAATCGTTCCGACGAGCATAGGCGGGAGCGCGACGCTCGATATGCCTATCGAGATAAGCTTTTCAAACAACAAGACCTTAGGCACGGTCAACGCATACAAGCGTTTTGACACTATAGTTTTCACGCCGGAAACAACGGAGGCGTAACGCATGGCGGATTTTAATATAGAACTGCAGGAGCGCAAAAAGCGGATAAGCCTAAACGGCGACCTTGACCGTTATATAGAATTTGACCCGACGGACATAAACCTTGTAATCCGTCTCGACGGAGCGCAAAAGCGCATAGGCGCGGCGGTCGGAAGCCTTGCCGACATGGAGAGCGAATTTGCGGAAATGAGCGACGAGGAAAGAACGGGGGCGGTTATCGGGCGCGTCAAGGAGGTAGAAACGCTGATAAGAGAACAGCTTGATTATGTCTTTGATTCGCCCGTTTCGGCGGTCGTGTTCGGCGTAACAAATCCTCTCTCGCTTGTAGACGGTAAGAGTTTCGCTCAGCATTTCCTTGAAAAAGTAACGCCGTTTTTACGCAAAGAGATAGAAGCGGAGTATAAAAAAATAGATAAACACGTGGGAAAATATGTACAACCTACCGACTAAAATAAGCCTTGAGGGGCGCGAATACGAAATCCGGAATAAGGGCGATTATCGCGTCGTTTTAGACGTTATAGCCGCTCTTAACGACGTAAATTTAAGCGACGGAGAAAAAGCCGTCGCCGTGCTTATAATCTTTTATCCGCAATACGCCGAAATCTCCGACGCTCAAACGGCGTTAAACGAGGTTATGAGCTTTATAAATTGCGGAGAAACGGACGGCACGGAAACGGGAAGGCGTTCGAGGCTAATAGACTTCGAGCAGGATTTTCAACTAATCGTCGCGCCCGTGAATAAGGTCATAGGCTGTGAAATACGCGCCTTAGAGTATTTGCATTGGTGGACGTTCATGTCGGCTTTTCACGAGGTTGGAGAATGCTCTTTCGCGCAGGTCGTAGAGATACGCAAGAAGCAAGCTAAGGGCAAGAAATTAGAGACGTGGGAACGCGAATTTTATAACGATAACAAAAGCGTCGTAGACCTTAAAAAGCGCGTAAACGACAAGGACAAGGCTATAATAGACCGCGTCATGGGAGGGTGAAAAATGGCTGAATATGCCGGAGATATAAAGCTGAAGGTGACGCTTGACACCGCGCCCGTCGATAAGGGCGTGGAGGATATAAAGGCTAAGGTCGGGCAAGCCGGGAAAGAGGCGACAAAGCCGCTTGCCGACAGCGATAAAAAGACTAAGGAAACGCAAAAAAGCTATTCAAAAATGGCGGCGGGAATAGCCGGCACATTAAAGAAAATTAAGACTATGATAGTCGGCGCGTTCGTGTTCGCGCTCATACGCAAGGGCATTGAAAGCGTATCCGAACACATGAGGGTCATGTTTAAGCAAAACGAGGCCTTGAGCAATTCTTTCGGACAAATAAAGGGCAATCTCGAAACGACGTTTATAACCGTCATGCAATCCGTAATGCCCGTAATCGAGCAGCTCGGCGCGGTTCTTGTAAAGGTAACGGCTTATGTTTCCGCGTTCACGGCGGCAATGTTCGGAAAGACCGTAGTGGAAGCGCAGGCGGCGGCAAAGAATATAAGCGACGCGGCAAAAAAGGCAAAGGGGAGCATGGCGGGCTTTGACGAAATAAACGTTATAAGCGGCAATGATGACGAAAGCATAACGTCAAAATTTGTCGTTGACGCGGAAGCTGAAAGCGGCGTCGCCGATTTTATGGGCGGCATAGGCGGAACTTTAAAGGACGTGTTAGCGTCCATATTTGACGCAATAAAAACCATGATTCCTAAGATTATAAATATAATAAAAAAGCTGTTGCCCGTCGTTGAAAGCGTCTTAAAGGTCGTTGTCGCCCTATTGCCCGTTATCGCGCTTATTCTCGACGCGATAGAGCCGCTTTTTGACCCGATAGCGACGCTTATATCCGACGCTATCGTTCCGCTTATAGGGCTTTTATCGGATATTCTAAGCGTAATACTGCCGCCGCTTTTAGCGATACTTTCAAACGACGTGAAAGCCGTCGTAGCGATTGTCATTAGCGGAATACAAGCGTTTCTGACGATTTTAAATAACGTTATAGACTTTGTGAAAAACGTCTTTGCGGGGAATTGGTCGGCGGCTTGGGGGAATATCGTCAACATCTTTGACGCGTACATAGGTCATTTAAAAAATATCTTTTATGCGCTTATAGACGGCATGAAAAACAATATAGCCGTGGTAGCAAATTTTTTCAAGGAGAAATTCGCTCCCGTCGGGGAATTTTTTGTCAACCTTTGGGAGGGTATATTAAAGAACTTCAAGTTGGCGTTTTGGGGCGTTCAAGCGGGAATTATAACCGTCGTAAACTTCATTGTCAACGCTATCAACAAAATGGCGGAGGGCGTTCTCGCGCCTATAAACGCCATAATAGACGGCTTGAATAAAATCCCCGGCGTAAGTATCGGAAAGCTGTCGTTAAGCATACCGACGCTGACGTTGCCGCCTATACCTGCATTAGCGCAGGGCGGCGTTGTGCCGCGCTCGAAGCCTTTCCTTGCCATGCTCGGCGATAATACGGAGGAAACCGAGGTAGTCAGTCCGCTTTCGACAATGAAGCAAGCGGTCATTGAAGCGTTGAGCGAGGTCGGATATAACGGCGGCGAAAAAACGATAATTTTAGAGGTGGACGGACGGCAACTCGGAAGCGTTGTCGTTGATATGGGCGACAGAGAAAGAGGTCGCCGGGGCGTTAGTTTGGTGGTGGCGAATGTTTAAAATAGACGGTCGGGAATTTAACGTAACGATAGAGCAAGGCGGCATAGAGAGGCAATTCAGCGTGTACGACACAAAAAACAGCGAACGCTTAGAAAACGGCGATATGTTTCGCGACGTTCTCGGAACATATTATAACTACTCGGTAAAGATTGATAGCCGCGCCCTCGTGCCTGATGAGTACGACGAGCTTTACGAAACACTCTCCGCGCCGGTGGAATTCCACACCTTTGAAATGCCTTACGGACAAATAACGAGAGTTTTTCAAGGCTATGTGACGAACGGAAAGGACAACTACACGGGTAAGATAGGCGGAGCGAACAGGTGGGGCGGCTTGTCGTTCAACATGATAGCAAAAGAATTAGCGAGGTTGCCTTAAAATGAGCGTAACGATAACATATAAAGATATAGCCGTCGGCGCGGATGAGGATTTCAGCGCGGACGCAAACGATAAACAAGCGTTTTCGAACGTCGGAGGGATAGTTAATTTATCGCCTAAGGCAAATTACGGCACGGTCGGAGAGCTTAATAATTGGCTATTAGACGGCTCGGCGGCGATATTCCCCGACGACACGGTCGGCGAGGATTTCGGCTTTTGGAGTGCGTCTTTGTCTAACGATGACGGAGTATTTCCGCAACCGATAATGTTGACACTAACGGCCGACGAGTATATTTACAACAGCGCGGGAATAACACTGACATTTGACGAAACTAATAACGTGTTTGCCTCATTGGTCTTATTGCGGTGGTATAACGGCGATACGCTTTTAAGCGAAAAAGCCTTTAATCCCGATATGCCTAAATACTTTTGCAATAACCGCGTAAACGGCTATAACAGGCTTGAAATAGTCTTTTTAAAGCTGAATATGCCTCGCACGTTTTTAAAGGTTTACGGCGTGGAATTCGGGGTAACGCGGTTGCTTAAAGGCGACGAGATAACAAAGACGAACGTCATAAACGAGATAAACCCGTTATCGACGGAATTGTCGGTGAACACGTTCGATTTTACGCTTATAAGCAAGGACGAAATAGAGTACGTATTTCAAAGGAAACAAGCCTTAGAATTACGTTTTAAAGGCGTTTTAAAGGGCTTGTATTTTGTGGAAAACTATAAGCGGACAGCGCGGAATAAATACGACGTTCAAGCGGTGGACTATATCGGTCTGCTCGATAAGACGACGTTTTACGGCGGTATGTATGACGACTATTCGGCGGCTGACCTTATGGGAGAGATATTCGGCGCGGCTAATATTCCTTATACGTTATCGGAGGAATTTAGCGGCGCGACGGTCACGGGATATTTGCCTATAACGACGTGCCGCGAAGCGTTAAAGCAGGTAGCTTTTGCAATCGGCGCGGTAATCGATACGACGGACAGCGATAAACTAAATGTGTTCAAGCTGTCGGACACGGTTATTCATACGTTCGGGAGCGGCGAGATTTTTCAAGGGCAAAATATCGAGCAATCAGACCCGCTGACGGAATTTGACTTGACGGAGCACTCATATACCGAGGACGGCGAAACGGTGACGCTTTACAAGACGGACGGAAACGGCATAGAGGAAAATATCTTTGTGGAATTCCCCGAGCCGGTCAAGTTAAATCCGAATGACGCGATTTTGGATTCAAACGCAAATTACGCGCTCATAAATGCTACCGCCGATACCATTTTAACGGGTAAGAAATACACTCACACGACAAAGATTGTCACTAAGAAAAATCCGCTTATCGGCTCGTCCGACTTGAAAAATATTATGAAAATAGAGGGCGCGACGTTAATAAACTCGACTAACTCTGCGGAAGTTTTGGAGCGGTGTTATAACTACTTCATGAAAAACGTGACGGTCAATAATAATATAATCGTGACGGACGTTAAGGTCGGCGATACCGTCGAGGTCGAAACAGATTACATGGGCGTTATTACGGGCGTTATAGAAAGCCTTAGATATAACCTAAACGGCAACAAAATCAAAGCGGAGGCGGCGATACGGTGATAACGGACAGAAACATATCAGACATTGAAAACGCGCTGATATTGATACAAAAAATGCAATCGGGGCAACCGCTTACGGACGAGGAGCGGGCGGCGTTTTTCGCGGGGCTTCGCGGCTGTTACAACATATCGGATTTGAATCGAGTCGAAAGCAAGGTAAACGAGCTTTCGGCTCTTTTAAACGCTAACGGTTATAATAACGTCGTAATAACTAAAACATGGACGGGCGGCGAGATAATGCGATATAGCGATATTGCGCGCTATTTGGGCAATATAACGGCTTTACGCGGGGCAATAAGCGTCAAGGACGACACGCCCGACACGCCCGCTATAGGGCGGTGGTTGGACTATGTGGCGGCAAACGAGACAGAACAAATACTTGTGGATGTTGAGGAGCTTATCGCCGCAATGAACGCAAGCGCGGCTATAAGCGGCACATTTTATTCGGGGGCGCGTAGAGCGTTGCCGCTTGGGAGGATATAAACAAATGGCATTTGCGGCAAGAGACATAAAAGACAGAATAGCCGTCGGCGACGATATTTTTGTCATGACGGATTTAGGCGGCGGCAAGGTGAGATTGATGCCCGCTCCGACGACGATAACCGAACCGGGGACGCCGATAAATAAGGCTTTTTTGCAACCTATCGATAACGCCCTCGCGGGGCTGGGAACAGCAAGCGCGGAGGACGTAGGAACGGGTGCGGGGAAGGTGCCTTTGACGGGCGCGGACGGAAAACTACCAGCGAGCGTGATACCTATGTACGCTATTACGGAGGTTTTTGTCGTTGCTGATACGGCAGAAATGCTGACGCTCTCGACGGTTGGTAAGGATGGTGATATAGCGCAAAAAGGCGACGAGGCTATCCTTGCCGACGGAACAACTTATGTGCTCGGTAACGATGACGGAACGCATTTAACTGATTGGATTTTGCGCCCTACTCCGCCAACGGGGGTCATATCGATAGCGGGGAAAACGGGAGTTTTGGGGCTTGCGGACATACCGATAGCGGTGCCTACAGCGTTTTCGCAAGCCGCTCCAACTGGAACGTCTGATTTGCAAACGATATTAACGTATCTGTTTGGCGTTGCGACGGGAAAGGTAAAAGCGACGAAACTCGTTGCGGCAAACTTTGATGACAAAATTTAAGGAGTATTTATGGCATATAAAATAAATGGCATTAGCTTGGACGATATTGCAGAAAAAAGATTTGGCTCGTCGAATTTTGGCGACGTATACAAGCTAAACGGACTAAGCTCAAATTATGCAAGTGCTCCGGAGGAATTCCCATGGATACCGAACGTAAACACAATTTATAAAATAAACGGACAATTGGCGCGTGTGGCGGCAAAAGGAACGCGCCCGACGTGCGCTTATGATTTAATAAACGCGATTAGTTATGTAAATATTGCCGCAAGCGCCGCGCCGTACTACGGTATAAGAATATCGTTATGGGCTGATGGTTCGAGGGTAAGCAAAAGAAACGGAGACGATTGGTTATCCTACAACGAACATACGTATAGGTCTTATTATATTATCATGCAAGCGGGCGGCGGTCACGGCGGAGAAGGGCAGCTGTGGCAACAAGCGGGCGGCGGCGGAAGCGGGGCATTTTGTCTCGCTCTACTCAAACCTAAAACGGATGTTTATTGTTTTATACGAAATGCGGGAAGTAGCGGTAGTGGGGCGTATGGCTCTGATATAACTCTCGATATAACACCGTATAGTGACACAAGTACATCGCTTTGTTCTATGCGCTTACGACGAGGACTTGCGGGTGATGAAGCGGGAGCAAATGCCGGCGGAGGAGAGGGCGGCACGTATACAACTGATTTCGGATTAGAGAACGAGTACCTGAAAATAATCAAGATAAGCAACGGGTTTAAGGGTGGTAATCGCACAGAGAATGGCGCGGGTTACGGAGGAGAAACGATAGACCTTATTACACCCGAGAACCATACGCGGACGTTTGAGGCGCAAAGCGGCGGCAATAAGGGCGATGGCGGGGCAAGCAGTGTGGGTGGCGGCGGCGCGGCAAGTATGTTAGGCAATGGCGGCAAAGGCGGAAACGCTTCAGGTGCAGGTAACGGAGAAAGTCCTTCGAGCGGATATGGTGGAGGTGGCGGGGGAGGAGCCGGGACGAATGCGCTCGGAGGAACTGGCGGTAGCGGTTATATAGGTATATTTTACTATTAGGAGACAGAAAAATGAAAAACATAACAATAACAATATCAAACGGTTGCATACCATACAAAATAACGTCGTCGGAATACGTTCTCGGGCGGCGATACGAGAACGCGGCGACGGAAATAACCATTATCAGACCCGAGGAGGAGGACGGGCGTACTTGCATTGCGCTTATCGACGCGAATTATACCACTATAGACAACATACCCGTTATCGACAACAAATTTACGATAACGAGCAACTTGTCGCAATATCCGTATATAACCCTCGGGTTTGTTTTTTACGATGGCGAGGGGTACGTGCAAACGACGGAAAGCAAGACGTTTCAGTTCGCGCCCGCGCTAAAGCCGCTTGATTTTACGCCGCTTGCGCCCGAAGCGTCGCAGATAATATTTACACTGCTACATAACGACATAACGCGGATTGAGTACGACGAGGAAACAAAAGACCTTATCGGCAAAAATTCGGCCGACATCGAAAGAAGCAGAACGCATTTGCCGTTTTTGTCGGGCGCGGAATTAGACGCGGAAACGCAAGCAAGAGAGATTGCCGACAACGCGTTAGGCGCGGCTGTAGCCGCCGAGTCCGAGCGAGCGACGGCGGCAGAGCAGACAAATGCCGAAGCGATAGCCGGTAAAGCTCCTAAGAATCATGCGAGTAATAGCTCTGAATATGGGATGGCGAGTAAATACACTTACGGACATGTTCGTGTAGGCGGCGACGGCTACGGGCATGCGTTGTATAGCACTGGATATAGCTCAAGCGGTTTTGATGTCGATCTAAACACGTTTGAGCATTGTGGAGTGTATAAATATGTGCTCTTTGTCCCAAGCGTCTTTTTAAATATTCCTGTAGATTTGATTCCGCCAAGCGACGGCCTCAGACATTATCTACAGATTGAGCAGTCTGATATTCGCACTTACTCGTCTGGCGACATAGTGCCACATTTAATCCAAAAGGTGACTAACCCGGTAAGTGGCGAGACATGGCAACGAGTAAAATTCTTTGACATCTGGCATCCATGGCAAAAAATTGCAACAAAGACCGACATAGACGCCCTACAAGCGGCAATCGAAAGCGATATAGCGGTATTAAAGGATAAACAAGTCGCATTTGCAAACGGTAACGGCGACATAGAATATTGCAACCTTGCCGACCTTGACAAGGATAATCACGGGTTAGCGACCGATACGTATGTGGACAAAAAGATAGCGGCGGCGGTATCAAGTGTATTGCACTATATCGGCGACGTTGCCACCTTTGCGGACTTGCCTACGACGGCAAATATGTTTGACCTTTACGCGGTCTTAGACGAGGGGCATGGCTACTATTGGTTCGGCGGCGAATGGAATCATCTTGACTTTACGGTTGATTTGTCCGCCTATTACACGACCACGGAAACGGACAGCTTGCTTGCGCTCAAGGTCGATAAAACAGACGGCAAGGGGCTATCGTCGGAGGACTACACGACAACCGAAAAAAGCAAACTTGCGGGGCTTAACGCGGCAAATTACGCGACGGCAGAGCAGGGGGCAAAAGCCGACAGCGCATTGCAGAGCGAGATTGACCCGACCGTACCCGCGTGGGCTAAAGCGACGAGCAAACCAACATACACGGCGGCAGAGATAGGCGCGGCAAGCGTAGGCGAATTAGAGGCAAAACAAGACAAAGCCCCGCTCGACAACAAGCTGTACGGGCTTAAAAACGGCGGTATCGAGGAGATAACGGCAATCGGCGGCGGAGGCGGAACGACGGAGGAAACGATAGTCGTTGACAAGGCGACGGAAAGCGTTTTAGGGGAGTTAAGCTCGGCGGCAACGCAAAAGGATATCAACGAGGAGAACGCCGAGGCGATAAACGACAAAGCTCCTAAGAATCATGCAAGTATGTTGACGGAATACGGAGTAGCGTCATCGTTGGACTATGGACATATCAGGGCAAGCATGTCATCGGGTGTAAACATAAAAGCAATTTGCGCGGGCGAATTGAATTTAACGTCAAGATTCAACTGTAATAGCTCCCTCAATGATTATGGAGCTATGCGCGTCAGAATAAGTCCGCCAAATCCTATAACCGACATTGTGCAAAATGGTCCTCCGAATGTTACCTTTGACCAATGGAATACATACGGCGTATCTTTTTTATTTGAGTCGACATCGTCCGGCGGCGTAGAGTGTATGCAAAAAATAACTAAGTATTCCACGCAAGAATCTTGGACAAGAATGTACTCGTTTTTAACCGCTTGGACGGCATGGCAAAAACTCCCGTCAATGTCCGACATACCCACCTTTGCGGAGTGGGCAAAGGCGGATACGAAACCGACCTACACAGCCGAGGAAGTCGGCGCGGCAACGGTCGCAGAAATGACAAACCTAAACGCCAAAAAGGCCGCCGTCTACGACGGAGCGGATACGGAATACGTGGACCTCAAAGACCTTGACGCGGACTATTACGGGCTTGCAACCGATACATACGTCGATAAGCGCGTCGCTGAGGCGAAGCTCGCGGCGTTTGTCCACGAGGAGGACTGGGCGGTTGACGCATACGCGGACTTGCCGACCTCGGGCGTAAGCTTTGGCGACGTGTGGAAAACCACCGACACGGACAAGGAGTATTACTGGGACGGCGACGAATGGAAAGAGTTTGCGCCCGCCGTCAACCTCTCCGACTACTACACGGCCTCGGAGACGGACAGCTTGCTTGCGCTCAAAGTCGACAAAACAGACGGCAAGGGGCTATCGTCGGAGGACTACACGGCGGCGGAGAAAGAAAAGCTTGCGGGGCTTGACGCGGCTAATTACGCAACGGCAGAGCAGGGCGCAAAAGCCGACAGCGCGGTACAATTTACGCCGCAAGAATTGACGCCCGAGCAACAAGAACAGGTGGTGAACAATCTCGGGGGATATCCCGGGATAGCGTCAAGCAGCTTGGGCGCGAATGTCAGTCGAATGTTTAAGGGCGATAATTACGAGAGCATAGGAAGCGAGTCTTACTCGTTCACCGTCGAGTTCCACGAGGACGTTTTTGACCCTAACGCCGTCTATTTTATTCACATGCGACACGAAAGCGCGGAACTTGGTAACTATTTGGGAGCGTCGCAAGGAACGGGAAACATAAGCTTTGCACTGACCGCCACCTTTATCCCGCCGCGCATTATGACGTATTCGGGCGGCATTTTTAACGACCCTGCATTTAGTGCGGCGATACCATCGTCGCAAGGCTATATGCAGATATTAAGTAAGTCGTTAAACTACACATGGACGCCGACGGGGGGCGAGACGGTGACGCGCAACTCGGATGGTATGTCGGCGACATTTACGCAGAATAATTCTACACGGCGGCTGACGGGCACGGTTACGTTTAGCCCGTCCTTGCCTTATACGGGCTTTAAGAACGTTATAACCCCGTCAATGCAGTATATAATCGCCCCGATACTCGGTACTTGTCCTATGGTGGACATAGTCCCGGCCGCCGACAATACGGACAATACCTACAAGTTAGAAGTCCGGCAGACGGGCAAACAGCCGTACAAAACCGCGAATCTAATCAAAGTAGGCCCCGCAGGCAGAAAGGGCGATACGGGCAACCCGTCCGTGTTAGAGCCGATAAGCATAACCGCCGCCGACTTTGCGGACGGCAAAATAACCATACCGTACACGTCCGACGCGGAGGCGGTGGGCTTAGTACACCACGTAGGCGCGACGAGCAACATAATAGCTTATCGGCAATTATGGGACGCGGCAACGGAGGCATGGACAACGGCGATAATCACGGCGGACAACGTCGCGGTCAAGGAGGACGGCACGGTAATTATCACCGATACGCCGTTTGACGGCAAAATCTTGTTGTCGAGCGGTAGTCAGTATGCAACGGGCGGCGGCTCGGGCGGCGACGAGGGAGGACATAAGCACCTTACCGAGGTCAATGATTACCTTGTAATGGGCTTAGGCACGGATACCGCTTTTATAATATTCGGCGAGGATTTGGCGTTTGACGAGGACACGGGCGCGCTTATGGGTACGGTTACGGACATTGAGGATAAGCTGTATAACGTCATCGTATCGGTCAAGGTGCTTGACGGTAGTGGTAATGACGTAGACACGATAGGGTTTAATTTAAACATGCGCAAAGTCGGCGGCGCAAGTTACGCGCCGATTGATGCCGCCCTTACGCTTGATTTATCGTCGGGTTTGAGCGCGGCATATCAAGTGATATACCAAGAGGTAGACGACGAGGGCATGTACCCGTCGCCGGTCGGAGCGTTTGGGATAATCATGGCAGGGGGTATCAGTGGCGGCACGGCAATTATTGACACAATAGACATAATGGAGGTGTAAAAAAGTGACACTAAAAGACAAGCTTATAGCAAGCATGCCGCCGAGCGCGGTAGGCAACGTCAAGCAAAGGCAAATATCCGCGCTAAAAACCAAGCTGACGGCGACGGACTACAAGGCTATCAAGTACGCAGAGGGGCTGTACAGCGATGAGGAGTACGCCCCGACTAAAGCCGAGAGGCAAGCCTTAAGGGAGCAAATAAGGGCGTTAGAAGCGGAGATTAGCGCGGAGGAGGGCGGCGAACAATGGAAACGATAACTATAATTTTTGCGGTTTTAACGCCGTTATGCACGATAGCGGCGTTTTTGTTTGCGCGCGCCGAGTCGTCGAGAAAGCGGGGAAAAGAGGACGGAGAAATATTAAACGAAGTAAAAACCACGCGGCGCATGGTAGAGGACATAAAAGCGTCGTATGACAAGTTAGACGCTAAATTTGACAGCCTAACGGAGCGCGTAACTCGCGTCGAGGAAAGCTCTAAACAATCGCATAAACGCATTGATGAGATAAAAAACAAAACGGTTAAAAAAACCGCAAAGGAGGAATAAATGGAAATAGCAAGCGTACCCGCGATAGTGGCGTTGACATACTTTTTTGTCAACCTATATAAAAGCCACGTCGCCAAAGACAAGGAAACATTACTTAAAATCATACCGATAATAGCCGCCGTTTTGGGCGTTATAATCGGCATAATCGCCTTGTATGCCGCGCCCGAGTATATGCCGACGGATAATATTTTGACGGCAATGCTCATCGGCGGCGCGTCGGGCTTAGCGTCCACCGGCGCGAATCAAGTTGTCAAACAGCTCGGCAAGCCTGACGACACAACCGCGCCCGACAAAAAAGACGGGGAATAGCCCTCGCCCAATACTCAAAAATACCGCTTACGGAGTAATGACCGTAGGCGGTATTTTTTTTTGCATTTAAATGCAAAAAAAATTAAAAAAGGGCATTAAATCGTTTGACATTATCTTTAGTGTATGATATAATTATATATGTAATCAAGAGGGGCGCGGACGGGTTGACACTCCGAATAGAGGAGGTGAAAACAATGGACGAAATCGAAAAACAAATCTTAATGGAAATATTGAGAATGTTGTCCGAAATAGCCGCCGCAATAAAAGACCTAAAAAAAGGATAACCGCCTCACCAGCAAGTAAAACGGTTACCTGAAACAAATCAAGGTCAGCCCGAAAGCCCCCTTGTTGATTATATTATCACAAATCAAAAAAAAAGTCAATAAAAAAGGAGATTAAAAAATGGAAAGAAGCGAAGCGCAAAAAAGAGCGGACAAAAATTATTATCTAAAAGAAAAAGCGGCGAAAACGAGAGGATATTTTAAAGTTACGTTGAGAGCCGACGAAATGAAAAAAATCAATGACGCGATAAAAAACGCCGGCATGACGCAACCCGAATTTATCCGCAAGGCATATGAGGCAATTTTCGGAGAAAAATTATAAAAGTTTTTAAAATGTTATATTAAAATCGTTGACATCGTACAAAAAGTATGGTATAATATTATCACAAGGTTAGGGAAACCTTGAATAAATAAAGGAGGTGCAAAAAATGGAAATAAAAATTGAAAAAGACTCCTTGCTTGAAGTACTTACATTGTTAATTGACAAAACAGAAATTGAACATATAACAATTAAGTTAAAACCGAGCAAAGAGCCTAAACCAAATGGCGACAAATAACCGCCGAATTCCCCGAAAGGAGGAGGGAAACCTCCTCCGAGTAAGGAAATTATATCACAGATAAAAAACAAAGTCAAGGAGGTTAAACAAAATTGTTAATCGAAATTAAAATAAAAACCCAAAACGGCGACGTGTACATATACAATAATCAAGCACAAGCCATAAAAGAGGCGCGGCAAAAAGCGGGATTAACGCAAGTACAGGTTGCAGAGAAATTAGGAGTAAACGCAAAAAATTATAACAAATACGAGAGCGGCGAACGTGCACCGAAAGACGCAACGCTTGAAAAAATCGCTGAAGCGTTAAATATAGACGTAAACGTGCTATTGTGTACGGGCGATAAGATTTAGACGTATCAATAAGCAAAAAAAGGATTGCCTGCAAAACTACCAAATCCCACAGACAACCCGAAACACCATAACGACGACAAGAGGCATCGAAACGACAAATCGAAACGACAAACTGCCGAAATGAACCGACAAGGCATCGAAATGATATAAACATTATAATCATTTTTAGAAACCTTGTCAACAAAACTAAAATCAAAAACCAAAATTAAAGACGAGGAGATAAAAAAATGAACATAGAAAGAATCAGAGAGCTTATAATAAAATATGGCATGGAACGCGGAGCAACGCAAGACGGTGCGAAACCAACTTAGGCCCATTAGCATGGATACCAAGCGAATCAGACATCGAATAAGACAACTAAATACAATACTAAAAAGGAGCATATCAAGGCGATACACTCCTTTTTTCTTTAGTGTCAGCTTTGTGTCAAAGTTTTCAAGACGGTAACACAACCCATTATTTAGTATATTTTATTATCTGTAGATACTACATATTGTGTATTTATTTTGTTATGAGTTTTGGGGTTTTGCTCCACACGCAAGGGGCCACAGGTTCGAGTCCTGTTGCATCCACCAAAAGGTCGCATTTTTCGTTTTTGTGTGTCCTTATTCTCCTAAAGTAGGCGTTTTTTACGCCTACTTTTTATCGTGCTTATCGTTGTTCAACAAACGAATATAAAAGCGGCGTTGACAAACGGATTAGTCTTTTAGGCAACCGGCGGGGACGATGTATACGCCGTCCGCGCGTCTGTAGGCGTATTGGCTTGCGGTGAGAACCATCAAAAAAGAAGGCTCGTTCATTTTTTCCGTATTGACGGTTTCTTTTAGCTTTATGAGGTTTGCCGCCGCTTTTTCGATTTCGCTGTTGCCCATTTTGACCTCGACCGCGCCCCAGCGTCCGTCTTTTAGCTGAACGACGGCGTCGGCCTCTAAGCCGTAGCTGTCGCGGTAATGAAAAACGTCGCCGTCTATGGCTTCCGCATAGACGCGCAGGTCGCGCACGCAAAGCGACTCAAACAAAAGCCCGAAGGTAATAAAATCCTTTAACAAGCCGTCGTGATTTATGCGCAAAACGGCGGCGGCGATAGACGGGTCGACGAAGTGACGGGTAGGGGAGGTTCTGATAGCCGTTTTGGAGCGGACGGAGGGATTCCATGCCTGCAAGTCCTCGACGACGAATAGCTTTGAAAGCGCGTTGAGATAGCTTGAAATGGTATCGTCGGACAAGTTTTCTTCCTCGCCGCGCATATCCGCGCGGAGGGTCGCAATCGTCGCTTGCGTCGAGACGTTCCTCGCAAGACTGCGCATAAGCGAGCGAACCCGCGACGGGTTTCTGCCGACGCCGTCGATTTTGGAGGCGTCTAAGTTTATCGTCGCGTCGACGTATTCATAAACCTGCTTGAGCGCGGCGGCGGGAGGCTTGCCCACGGCCTGCGGCCAGCCGCCTCTGACAAGCGCAAAGGCGAGTTTTTCGACGGAGAGCGGAGATATTCCTTCGATTTCGTCCGCGCCGTCAAAGAGAGCTTTGAGGGATACTTGACCGTTTGATTCACGCGATTCAAAGAGGGTCATAGGGCGCATGGTCATGCGGGCGATACGACCCGTTCCCGTGTGCATGGTAGAGTCGTCTTTGGCGGCCGCCGAGCCGGTCAATATATATTGACCGCATTTGCCCTTGCTTTTGTCTACGGCAAAACGAACGGCGTCCCATAATACGGGCGCGACCTGCCATTCGTCCAAAAGACGCGGCTTGTCGCCCGCAAGCAACAGCGACGGCTTGGTGTCGGCGGCGCGGAGGTTTGCGGCGATGGCGTCGGGGTCTTGCATATAGAGCATGCTTTTTGCCCGTTGCTCGGCGGTGCTCGTTTTTCCGCACCACTTGGGGCCGGCGACAAAAACCGCGCCGAACGCGTCAAGCTTGCCGGCAAGAACGCGGTCGGATATGCGCGGCAGATAGTTAGCTTTCATAAATAAAAGCCTCCCGTGACTAAGATATAACTATTATATACCAAAAAAATAATTTTGTCAACTCAATTCGGCAAATTGTAGGAATTTTGTTAGGTAAATTGTAGGCAAATCGTTAGGTAAATTGTAGACAAATCGTTAGGTAAATTGTAGGCAAATCGTTAGGTAAATTGTAGACAATTTGTTGCGCAAATTGTCCGAATTTTGTTACGCAAATTGCAGACGTTATCAAAACCGCCGCAATATTTACTTGACGTTATTTGCAAAAAGTAATATATCGCGGCGGTTCGGCTTGACCTCCGACGAAATGATTGTGCCGCTTATTGTCGCGGAGTGCGGGCGATAGGGAATATCCCCGGGCTTTTTGTGCGTAAAGCTTAAGCAAACGAATTCTATTTTTTTTGTCGCTTGCTTTTTTCTCAAAAATGTGTTATAATGTATATAAATAGGCGGACAACGGGGCAAGCGCATGAAAATGCGTTTGACTTATGACGGAGACGGGTGAAAGAGCGCGGGCGATATAAATATCGGTCATATCAAAAAGCCCGTTATCGGAGGGGATAGAATGTATAAGGTAAACGACGCGGTTTTATACGCCTCGCACGGAGTGTGCATGGTCGTCGAAGTAGCCGAAAAAATGCTCGGCCGTCAAAAAGCCGAATATTATGTCTTGCAACCGTTGAGCGATAAGGCCACTACGCTTTACGTTCCGACCGACAGCAAACCGTCGACCGACAAAATGCGCAAGCTTTTGTCGTCGGACGAAATATATTCGTTGCTCGGAATCGTACCGGAGGGAAACCCGTTATGGATAGAAAACGACGCGGCCCGCAAGGAGCATTATACTAAAATCCTGTCTGACGGCGACAGAGCGGAGCTTATCGGGCTTATTAAGACGTTGCGCGAAAGACAGGCCGGCTTTCAGCGCGCCGGAGGAAAAAAAAGATTGCGCGCCGATGACGAACGCTTTATGAAAGCCGCCGAAAAAAGCCTTCGCGAGGAATTTGCGTATGTGCTAAAAATTCATCCCGAGCAGGTTATTCCTTTTATTTTGCAAACGGAAGCCGAAAGGGAATAAAAAGTAAATTATAAATATAATCGTCAAGCTAAAGCGGCGGGGTTCAAAACCTCGCCGCCTTTTTGTTTTTTGTCAATTTTTTGCAAATTTCCACAAATAAAGCGGTTTTTTGGGGCGTGTCGGAAAGATTTTTAACGCAGAAACGCGCTATAATTTTGCAATGAAGCGCGACCGTAGAGGCGACGGCGATTTTTGAGATAAAAGCCGGAGGCGGACGCTTCGGCGCGGCGCGCGCGGGTCGAATAGCATTACAAGCGCATACAGCAACAGCGGCACAACGGACGCTTCGGCGCGGCGCGCGCGGGTCGAATAACAACGCGGGAGGCGGTAAAAAAAATGACGGCGCATTCGGAATTTTCGGACGGAAGAATGATTTTTTATATAAACGGCGAGCTTGACGAAAGCAATATCGGCGAGGCCAAAGAGGCTTTTGACGACGGAATGCTGCGCGGCCCGTCGGCCGTCGTTCTCGACCTTTCGGGTTTGACGTTTATGGACAGCACGGCGGTGGGCATGATTATTTCGCGCTACAAAAGGCTAAAGAGCGTCGGCGCAAAGCTTTATGCGAGAGGCTTGACGCGTCAGACAGAAAGGGTGTTCAGAACGTCGGGGCTGTTTGGCATCATAGAGGTTATCCGTTGAGGAAATTCAAATAAAATCCGTTTTTTTTAACTATAAAACGGGGCGGCGCGGACTCGAATAAATTGATATAATAAGCGCATAAATTCAAAAAAATTTAGGAGTAAAAACACATGGCGGCGTTAAATCAAATGAAAATGCAAATTTCGGCGATAAGCGGGAACGAAAGCTTTATAAGAAGCGCGGCGGCGGCGTTTTGCGTCCCGCTCAACCCCTCTCTCGACGTCATAAACGATATAAAAACCGCCGTATCCGAGGCGGCGACCAACGTCATAATTCACGCGTATGACAAGCCCGGAGAAAATTTTATATATATCGACGCGGAATTATTTGACGGCGGCTTGTCAATAATTATAAGAGACACGGGCAAGGGAATCGCCGACGTCGGCTTGGCGATGCAACCGGCTTTTACCTCTAAGCCGGAGGACGAGAGAAGCGGCATGGGCTTTACTTTTATGCAGACCTTTATGGACGAACTTGAGGTAAAAAGCGTCGTCGGGGAGGGGACGAGCGTCGGCATGAAAAAATACATAAAATCCGAATAAACGGAGGGTATTTCTATGCTTTCGCACGAAGAAACCATGCGCCTCTTAAAGCTCGCAAAAAACGGCGACAACGACAGTAAAACCGTTTTGATAGAACAAAACATGCCGCTGATAAAGAGCATAGTCCGCCGCTACAAAAACAAACGCGTAGAATATGACGACCTCGTTCAAATCGGAACAATCGGAATTATCAAGGCGATAAAAAATTTTAACGAGGACTTTAACGTCAGATTTTCGACCTACGCCGTGCCTATGATAGCCGGTGAAATCAAGCGTTTTATACGCGACGACGGAATAGTCAAGGTGTCGCGCTCGCTCAAAACCCTCGCCGTCAAAATCGGAGGCTTTATCGACCGCTTTAAGAGCAAAAACGGAAAGGACCCGACGCTCTCCGAGCTTGCCGAGGAATTTGACATAAGCCAAGAGGACGTAGTGTTTGCTCTCGACAGCTCAAAGTTTCCGCTGTCTTTGTATGAAAAAACCGACGACGAAAACGGTCAATGCCTCATGGATAAGCTTGCCTGCGAGGACGATCAGGACGACATGATCGACAAAATGATGCTAAAGGATATCATCGGCGAATTGCCCGACCGCGAAAAGAAAATCATACTGTTCAGATATTTCAGAGACAAAACGCAAAGCGAGGTCGCGGGCATTCTCGGCGTGTCGCAGGTTCAGGTCTCGAGGCTGGAAAGCCGTATTATTGAGAAGTTAAAGAGGGGGATAGTGTGACGGGGCGGCCAGTGACCGCCGACCGCTGCCTCTTAAAACAATTAAAACAATTAAATTTTAGCCGCCTCACGATAAAGGCGGCTATATTAATTGATTTTCATATTGAAATGTTGTATAATATAAAATAAGCTCCGGCAAAGAAATAAAAAGGGGGAGAAAGCTCTAAGCTATGAAGTTTTTGCGCAATTTAAAAGACGTTTTTTTATCCTCCCTGCCGCTTTTGGCGATAATGATTATTATTTGCGTCTTTTTCTCCCCGATGGACGGCTCGGAGTTGTTTAGGCTTTTTGTCGGATATATATTTGCGATAGCCGGGCAAACGTTGTTTTTGATAGGGCTTGAGGCGAGCATACTGCCTATAGGAAAGCTTGTCGGCGGCTCGCTTGTCAAGCTAAAAAAGACGGTGTTCATAGTGCTTTTCGGCTTTGTATTCGGACTGCTTGCGACGGTCGCGGAGCCCGCGGTGTCGGTTTTGAGCGCGCAGGTTCACATGGTCGAGGGGCTTGTCGACAAAACTCTTCTCATATGGGTTTTGGGGTTCGGCATAGGCGGCGCGGTGTCGCTTGCGCTGTTCCGCGTCATAAAGGATATCAACATCAAGCTGATATTCGGTATTTTTTACGTTTTGATATTTATACTCGCGTTTGTCGTGCCAAATTCGTTTCTCGCTCTGGCGTTTGACGGCAGCGGCTCGACGACGGGTTTGGTGTCGTCGCCGTTTATATTGACGCTCGGGCTCGGCGTTTCTATGACAATGAGCCGCACAAAGACAAACGACGAGAGCTTCGGCGTCATCGGAATAGCCTCTCTCGGGCCGATTTTGGCGGTGTTTATATACGGAATGCTTTTGGGCGAGCCTCAAAGCGCGGCAAGCGGCTTTTCGGCGGGCGGGGTTCAAAGCTTTTGGGATATCGCCGCCGAAAATTTTCTCGACGTGGCGATGGCGATTATTCCCGTCATAGCCGTGTTCTTTATCTTTCAACTGATATTTATCAAGCTGCCAAAGCGCCGGCTTTTCAGAATTCTGCTTGCAAGCGGAGTTGTGTATATAGGCTTGCACATATTTTTGACGGGCGTAAACTTCGGCTTTCTTTTGGCGGGCGAGCATATCGGCATGGCGTTTATGAGCGAGTCCGCGCCGTGGCTAAAATGGCTGTTGCTGCCTCTCGGCTTTATTTTGGGCTTTGCGATAACCTTAAGCGAGCCGTCGGTTACGGTTCTCGGGGGGCAGGTCGAGATTATCACCAACGGCCACATAAAAAAGAATACCATAAGAATAGCTCTTGCCGTCGGCATAGGCGTAGCCGCGATGCTGGCTCTCGCCAAAATTTTGATTGACGACGGAAGCGAAAGATTTATATTATGGTTTTTGATTCCGCTTTACGCCGCCGCGCTGATAATTATGATTTTTACTCCCAAGCTGTTTGTCGGGCTGGCCTTCGACTCGGGCGGGGTGGGCAGCGGCGCGATGATTTCGGCATTTTTGACGCCTATGACGCTCGGCATAAGCACATACTTAGGGCAGGACGCGTTAAGCTCGGGCTTCGGAATGATAGCCTTTATAGCCGTAATGCCGATTATCACGATAGAAACGCTCGGCTTGGTCTACTCCGTCAAGCTCAAAAAGCTTCACACGAGAGAAACGGAGCGGAGGGTCTTTGACGACGAGCTTAACCAATTGAACGCGTTGAGCTTAGACGCGGAAGGCGCGCGGCCGCGGCAAGCGGAGACGGCTTCAAAAAATTGACGCGTATTAAGGTAGGAGGGTTTTTTATGACGTGCGGCGATATAGTTTTTATGGTGATAATAGGCGGGAGAAAGCTCAAAGAGAGCCTCATAACCGCCTTGGGCGAGGCCGGCGCAAAGGTCTTTAACGTCGTCTACGGGCGCGGCTTTGTCAAGCGCAACAATTTTTTGACGGCGTTCGGAATGGTCGAGGAAAACGACAAGGTCGTCATAATGTGCATAATCAAGCGCGCCGATTGCGACGGGGCGTTCGACGTTCTCAATCAAAAATTTAGGTTTGACAAGCCCGACACGGGCATAGCGTTTTGCGTGCCGATAGACGCGCTCAAATTTTGAGACGGCTTTGACGCGGCTAAAAGGGCTTAGCCTTGACGGGAAAATTTATAAAGAAAAAAAACAACACAAAAAAAGACTGCGGACGACGGACAAAAAAACTAAAAAAAGAGGATTAAGAATTTATGGAAGCTTCGAGTCAAAACACGGGCGGCAAGGAAACCAAGGCGCTTTTTATCATAGTCAACGCCGGCTTTAGCACGGAGGCCGTCGAGATAACGCGCCGTTGCGGAGCTAAGGGCGCGACGATAATAAACGCGAGAGGATCGGCGGGCGCGGACTACAAATTTTCGGGAATCAACTACGAGCCGGAAAAAGAAATCATATTGAGCCTTGTCGAGGACGATATCGCGCAAAAAATCATGGACGCCATACGCGACGACGCCGGCATAAGCACGCCGTCGCACGGAATATGCTTTTGTATGCCGGTAGAAAGAATGACGTTGCTTAATAAAGACAACTCCGCAAAATTCTGATGACAATTGCGCCGCGACGCCTAAGAGATAAAAAATTGATTTATATAAGGATTGTAAAAAAATGTTAGACATTAAATTTGTGTGCAAAAACGCCGATATTGTCAAGGAAAACATCAAAAAGAAGTTTCAAGACTCAAAAATCGCGTTGGTAGACGAGGTCGTCGGGCTTTATGACGAAAATTGCCGGTGCATTCAATCTATGGAGGAGCTTAGAGCCGCGAGAAATTCGCTGTCTAAGCAAATCGGCGCGCTTATGGCCGGCGGAAAGAAGGACGAGGCCGAGGCCGTAAAAAAACAGGTCGAGAGCAACGCCGAACGGCTTGTAGGCCTTGAGGCCGAAAACCGCCGTCTTGACGCGGCTATACAAAAAATAATGTATACCCTGCCGAATATCATAGACGCTTCGGTTCCCATAGGGCGCGACGACGGTCAAAACGTCGAGAGATTGAGATTCGGCGAGCCTTTTGTTCCCGATTTTGAAATTCCTTATCACACCGAGCTTATGGAAGGGCTTGACGGCCTTGACCTCGACAGCGCGCGCCGCGTCGCCGGCAACGGCTTTTATTATCTCAAGGGCGACATAGCCAGACTTCATTCGGCGATATTGTCTTATGCAAGAGACTTTATGATAGACAGGGGCTTCGTCTATTGCGTTCCTCCGTTTATGATTCGCGCCGAGGTCGTTTCGGGCGTTATGTCCTTTGCCGAAATGGAAAACATGATGTATAAAATCGAGGGTGAGGATCTCTTTTTGATAGGAACGAGCGAGCATTCGATGATCGGCAAGTTTATCGACACGGTAATTCCCGAGGAGACGCTGCCCGAGACGCTGACCTCCTATTCGCCGTGCTTCCGCAAGGAAAAGGGCGCGCACGGAATAGAGGAGCGCGGCGTTTACCGCATTCATCAGTTTGAAAAACAGGAAATGATAGTCATATGCAAGCCCGACGACAGCGCGGCGTGGTTTGATAAGCTCTGGCAAAACACGGTTGATTTTTTTAGAACCCTCGACATACCCGTCAGAACCCTCGAATGCTGCTCTGGAGACCTCGCCGACCTAAAGGTCAAGTCGGTGGACGTCGAGGCGTGGTCTCCGCGTCAGCGCAAATATTTTGAGGTCGGCTCTTGCTCAAATCTCGGCGACGCTCAGGCCCGCCGTTTGAAAATCCGCGTCAAGGGCAAGGGCGAGAGATATTTTCCGCATACGCTCAACAATACCGTCGTCGCGCCGCCGCGTATGCTGATCGCCTTTTTAGAAAACAACCTGCAAGAGGGCGGAAGCGTAAAAATCCCCGAGGCGTTGAGACCCTATATGGGCTTTAAAACCGTTATAGGGAAGAAATAAAATAAATAAGGATACCGTTTCCGGCCGATACCAATCCGGTCGAATCTAAAAAACGTTATATAAGGAAAAAAATGAAAGAGACGCAGCTATTATATGAAGGCAAAGCAAAAAAGGTATGGCTTACCGACGACGCCGACACGCTTATCGTCGACTATAAGGACGACGCGACGGCGTTTAACGGGTTAAAAAAAGGCAGTATCGCCGGCAAGGGCGCGATAAACAATAGGGTGTCAAACCATATGTTTAAGCTCTTAGAGGAGCAAGGCGTACCGACCCATTACGTTGCTCAGCTGTCCGACCGCAAGACGGCGGTCAAAAAGGTTTCGATTGTGCCCATCGAGGTCATAGTCAGAAACATCGCCGCGGGCAGTCTTTCCAAGCGTTTGGGGCTTCCCGAGGGGACAAGGCTAAAAAAGACGGTTTTGGAATATTGCTACAAGGACGACGCGCTCGGCGACCCTATGATTAACGAATATCACATAGCGGCCATAGAAATTGCGACGCCGGAGGAATTGAAAAGGATTGCGGAATATTCGTTGAAAATAAACGAAATTATGACCGGCTATCTCAAGAGCGCGGGCATAGAGCTTATCGATTTCAAGCTGGAATTCGGCCGCTATAAGGGCGAAATAATTCTTGCCGACGAGATATCGCCGGATACCTGCCGCTTTTGGGATTCCAAAACGGGAGAAAAGCTTGACAAGGACAGATTTAGGAGAGACCTCGGCAACGTCGAGGAGGCCTATAACGAAATTTTGAGACGTCTGCTCGGCGAATAACCGCAAAAAAACTACAAAATAAGACAAAAAACTATAAAAAGAGGCACGGAATGTCAGATTACGACGCATACGAAAATCCGTTGATAACGCGCTACGCAAGCGCGGAAATGGCGGCGGCGTTTTCGGAAAAAAAGAGGATAGGGCTGTTTAGGCGGCTTTGGACGGCTCTGGCCGAAAGTCAGCGCGAGTTAGGGCTGAATATCGGCGCGGAGCAGATCGACGAGCTAAAAAAGCGCGTCGACGACATAGATTTCGCGCGCGCCGCCGAATGGGAAAAAAAGACGCGCCACGACGTTATGGCTCACGTTCACGCCTACGGCGAGCAGGCTCCGTCGGCGCGGCCGATAATTCATCTCGGCGCGACAAGCTGCTTTGTCACCGACAACGCCGATATTTTGATATACCGCGACGCGCTGAATATCATAAGAAAAAAGGTTTTGAACGTTATAAACAACCTAAAAAAATTTGCTCTGAAATATAAGGGGCTGCCGACGCTCGGCTTTACTCATCTCCAGCCCGCCCAGCTGACGACCGTCGGCAAACGCGCCTCGCTGTGGCTCTATGACCTCTATCTCGACTACAACGACATAGAGGCTCTAATCGGCGGCTTTATGCTCAGAGGCGTTAAGGGAACTACGGGAACGCAGGCGTCGTTTGTCGCGCTGTTTGACGGCGACGGCGAAAAGGTAAGAGAATTAGAACGCCGCGTCGTTCAAAAAATGGGCTTAGACAAGGTCTTTTCGGTGACGGGGCAGACCTATAGCCGAAAATTTGACTACAAAATTCTCGCCGCGCTGTCGCAGATAGCTCAAAGCGCGTCTAAGTTTAGCGGCGACATGCGCCTCTTGCAGCACATGAAGGAAATCGAGGAGCCGTTTGAAAAATCTCAGATAGGAAGCTCGGCCATGGCTTATAAGCGCAACCCTATGCGCAGCGAGAGAATAACGTCGCTGTCGCGGTTTGTCATAAGCCTGCCGCAAAACGCGGCGTTTACCGCCGCCACACAATGGCTCGAACGCACCTTAGACGACAGCGCAAACCGCCGTATAGTCATGGGTCAGGCGTTTTTGGCCGTCGACGGAATTCTTGAAATATTTCTCAACATAACCGAAAACCTTTGCGTATACGAAAAAATCATAAAAAAGCACATAGACGCGGAGCTTCCGTTCATGGCGACGGAGGAGATTTTGATGGAATGCGTCAAGGCGGGCGGCGACAGACAGGAGCTGCACGAAAAAATACGCGTGCTGTCTATGGAAAGCGCAAAAAACGTCAAGCAGGAGGGCGGCGAAAACGACCTCGTCGACCGTATCAAAAAGGAAAAGGCCTTCGCGCCTATCCACGCGCGTCTCGGGGAAATTCTCGACGCGAAACGCTTTATCGGCAGAGCGGAAAAGCAGGTCGAGGAGCTGATAGACGGCGAGATAGAGCCGCTTTTGTCGGCGCATTCCGACGAGCTTGATTTGAGAGGAAACGTAAAATGTTAGATACCCTTACGGACAAAAAAAACGACGGCGTTATAACCATAATAGACTACAGCGCGGGCAATCTGACCTCTGTTCGCCGCGCGCTTGTCTCTCTCGGCATAGCCTGCAGAGTGACGGGCGACGCCGGCGAGATAGCGGCGGCGGAGCGCGTAATTTTTCCCGGAGTGGGCAACGCCAAGTCGGCCATGGAGAGTCTTAACTCTAACGGGGTCGCGGACGCTCTGCGGACGGCGATAAGGCGCGGCGTTCCCGTTCTCGGAATATGTCTCGGAATGCAGATAATGATGACGTCG
Organism: Clostridiales bacterium; assembly: GCA_031273825.1. Taxonomy (GTDB): domain Bacteria; phylum Bacillota; class Clostridia; order Christensenellales; family JAISNN01; genus JAISNN01. The sequence goes on along the minus strand of JAISRB010000075.1, from coordinate 5,714 downwards.
TCCGACGAGGGCGGCGCAAATTGCCTCGGAATATTCGACGGCGGCGTAAAGCTGTTGAGACCTGACGACAGGCGGCTAAAGATTCCGCATATGGGCTGGGACAGCCTGAAATACGTCAAAGAACACGCGCTTTTTGACGGTATAGACTCGCGCTCCGAGTTCTATTTTGTCCATTCATACTATGTTGACCCGACGGATAAGAGCGACGTTATAGCCCTCTCCGAGCACGGCGTCGATTTTCCCGCGGTCATAGGGCGCGGCAACGTCTTTGCCGTGCAATTCCACCCCGAAAAGAGCGGCGCGGCGGGGCTTAAAATATTGCAAAACTTCGCGGCGTGGAACCCAAAAAAATAAATTAAAGGCTAAAGCCTTATGTAAGGAAAAGAATGCAATGCTAAGTAAACGTCTGATAGCCTGCCTCGATATCCGCAACGGAAATCTTGCGAAGAGTATAAAATTTGTCGACACAAAGGAGATTGGCGACCCCGTGGAGGCGGCGCGGGAATATTATCTCGGCGGCGCGGACGAGCTTGTCTTTTATGACATAAACGCGTCGTTTGAAAACCGCGGCATACTTATCGACACCGTAAACAAGGTCGCCGACAAGGTCTTTATTCCGTTTTCCGTCGGCGGCGGTCTCAAGACGTTAGACGACTGCGTCAACGTCATACTCGCGGGAGCCGAAAAGATTCACCTAAACTCCAACGCGGTCAAAAATCCCGGGCTTATCGGTCAAGTCGCCGAACGCTTCGGCTCGCAGTGCGTCATTCTCTCAACCGACGTTTTGAGAGTGCCGAGAGGCGGTTCTATACCGTCGGGCTTTGAGATAGTTATCAACGGCGGCAGAACGCACACAGGTCTTGACGCCATAGCGTGGATAAAAAAGGGCGTAGCCTTAGGCGCGGGCGAGGTTGTCGTCAACGCGATAGACGCGGACGGCACAAAGGACGGCTATGATATCGAGCTGACGCGGCTTGTCGCCGACGGCGTAGACGTTCCCGTCGTAGCGTCGGGAGGGGCGGGAAGTCCCGAGCATGTGAGACGGGTTTTGACCGAGGGCGGCGCGGACGCCGCGCTTGTGTCATCGATTATTCACTACAAAAACTACAGCCCGGGGGAGATAAAAAAATATCTGGCCGACAACGGAATAAAGGTAAGACTATAGAGAGCAACCAAAAAGCGCGGGTTTTGGTTGTCATAAGCGAAGTAGTGTCGATAGGCATACAAAAAATTTAAGGCGCAAGCCAACGCTTTTAGGGTGTTGAACGCATTAAAAAAAATTGTTGAGGAATTGAACGTATGACGATAGAACGGGCCACGGCAAGGCGGATTTTGGAGCTTTGTACAAAAAATAATATCAGCGTCGCGGCGTTGACAAATTCGGCGGGGGTCAATCCGTCGACGGTTTACGAGTTCCTCGCGGGCCGCACAAAATGTCCGACGGTCGCAGTAATCAAACAGCTTTGCGCAGGCTTCGGCATAACCGTCGCAGAGTTTTTTTCACAGGACTATTTTGAATAAGGGAGGAAGCCGCGTCCTTAATCGGAGCGGCGGATAAAAAACGTGATAATAGATTTATTTATAGAAAAAATAAAGGAAAAGAGAAACCCGACGGTCGTCGGGCTTGACACCTGCGCCGAATATCTGCCGGCGAGTATGCTCGCGGCGGACGACGGCCCAAAGAGCGTAAGCCGCAAGATATTTGAGTTTAACAAGGCCGTCATAGACGAGGTCGGCGAGTTGATTCCCGGAGTAAAGGTTCAAATCGCCTATTATGAGATGTACGCCGAGTACGGCATAGAGGCCTACAAAAAGACGATAGAATACGCCAAAAGCCGCGGACTGGTGACAATCGCCGACGCCAAGCGCAACGATATCGCAAGCACGGCGGCGGCCTATTCGAGAGCCTATCTCGGCATGTCGGATATAGGAACTAAGGCCTTTGACGCCGATTTTGTGACGGTCAATCCCTACCTCGGGAGCGACGGCATAATACCCTTTATCGACGATTGCAAAAAATATGACAAGGGCGTTTTTGTGCTTGTCAAAACGTCAAACAAAAGCTCGTCCGAGATACAAGACGCTAAGCTTAGCGACGGCCGCAGGGTCTATGAGCTGACGAGTGACTATACGGCGGAGTGGGGAAAGGACTTGATAGGCAAATACGGCTACGGCGCGGTCGGCGCGGTCGTCGGCGCGACACAAACCGCCGAGGCCGAAAAAATAAGAAAGAGACACCCCGGCATGTTCTTTTTGTTGCCGGGCTACGGCGCGCAGGGCGCGACGGCAAGCGATCTCGCCGTCTCCTTTGACAAAAACGGACTCGGCGCGGTCGTCAATAATTCGCGCGGAATTATCTGCGCCCACAAAAAAAATCCCGACGTCAAATATTACGCCGCCGCAAAAAACGCCGTCCTCGCCATGCGCGACGACCTGCGCGGCGCAATCGCCGGACTATAATATTTTTGCGCTTTTCGGTTTAAGTCGCGGCTTACGAATGTATGCCGCGGCAACTTTATTTAGGGCAACCAAAAACCGCGTTTTTTGGTTGCTCCCCTTATAAGCCCTAAAAAAAAACGCGCTTTTGATACGCTTCGACTATGAGTAAGCCGTCATTTTATTTTGGACAACCAAAAACCGCGCTTTTTGGTTGTCCCCCTTGACGCGCAAAGCGCGCGAAAAGGGGTGAATTGCGTCAACAAGTTGACGCAAGAGGGGAAACTCGGCGAGTGTAGCGAATGCGAAACGAGCATGTTGCCCCTAAAGTCGCGGCTTACGAATGTATGCCGCGATACTTCTTTGCATAGTCTTTTTTGACGACCTGCTTTTCGCGGGCTATAGAAAACGCGTTTTCGGGAATGTTTTGGGTGATTGTCGAGCCGGCCGCGATAAACGAATTGTCGCCGATAGTCAGCGGCGCGACAAGGTTTGCGTTCGCGCCGACAAACACGTTTTTGCCGACGGTGGTTTTTTGTTTGATTTTGCCGTTGTAGTTGGCAAAAACCGTTCCGCAGCCTATGTTTGAGGCCTCGCCGACCTCCGCGTCGCCTATATAGGCGAGGTGGGCGACCTTTACGCCGTCGCCTACCGTCGATTTTTTGATTTCGACAAAGTCGCCTATGCGGCAACCGTCGCCGATATCTGCGCCGGCTCTGAGCGTCGCAAAAGGCCCGACCGCGCAATTTTTTCCCACCCTGCAATCAAACAGGTTTGATTGACAGACGACGGTGTTATCGCCGATTTCGGCGTTTTCGATTATACAGCCGCTTTCGATTCGCGCGCCGTCGCCTATGACGCATTCGCCCCTTATGACGTTAAACGGGTGAATGACCGCGCCTTTTTTTATAACCGCGCGGCAGTCTATAGATACCGTATCGATATCATAAAGCATCACGCCTCCGGCTATCAGCCCCGCCAAAACGCGCCGTCTCAAAAGGCCGAGAGCTTTAACCAGCGAAAAACCGTCGTCAAGACTCAAAAAATTGTCGTCCGCGCCGCGCATACCCCTTTCCGCGCCGCCGCGGTTTCTCTTGAATATGTGCGCCTCGCCGAGCCTTAGGCTGTCGATTCCGCGCGCGTTCATGCTATTGACGACGGCAAACAGCCCCTCTCCCGTCACCAACGGCATGTCGGAATACAGCCTGACGATATAGTCCGCGCCGCAAGCCGTTTCGGCGGCATTGTCCGCATTGTAATTTATGTCCGCAATACCGCTCCCATTGCGATTTGCGCTTGCGGCATCTTTTGCGCCGTCGGTATCTTTGGCTTTGTAGCTTGCGCCGTCGGTATAGTCCGCGCCGTTTGGGTTTTCAACCTCGGCGACGGAGAGAAATTCGTTCTCCTTAAGCCCGTATTTCAGATGCTCATAAGCCGTCCTTCCGAGCAAACTTACCCCGGCGAATTGATTTTCGCGCTTTGTTATAAATACCGCTACGGTAAATTTTTTTTTCATGTTTTGTTTCGCCGCCTTTGCCGATTATTATTTTTTTTAACGTAAAATAATTATATGCGCGTATGTCAAAAAAATGCAGTGAACAGTGATCACCGATCACTGTTCACTAACTGCCGCCGCCGACCGCTTACACAATAAAATGCGTAAGCCCTATCAAATTGTTTGCATTTTTGGAAGAATTGGGATATAATATACATAAAAATTGAATAATACAAACGGAGGCTTTATAAATGCCATTAGTAACAAGTACCGAAATGTTCAAAAAAGCGTATGCGGGCGGCTATGCCATCGGCGCGTTTAACGTCAACAACATGGAGATTATCCAAGGAATCGTAGACGCCGCAAAGTTAGAAAGAGCGCCGCTCATTCTGCAGGCGTCGTCGGGCGCGCGCAAGTACGCCAACCCTATCTATCTTAGAAAGCTTGTCGAGGCGGCCGTCGAGGACAGCGGTCTGCCTATTTGTCTGCACCTCGATCACGGCGACACCTTTGAGCTTTGCAAGGATTCGATTGACGGAGGTTTTACTTCGGTCATGATCGACGCGTCGCATCACAGCTTTGAGGAAAACATAAAGATAACCAAAAAGGTCGTCGAATACGCCCACGACAGAGGCGTAGTAGTCGAGGCCGAGCTTGGCAGACTCGCGGGGGTAGAGGACGCGGTCAACGTCTCCGAAAAGGATTCGTCCTACACCGACCCCGGTCAGGTTCAGGAATTCGTCGAAAAGACGGGGGTAGACAGCCTTGCGATAGCCATCGGCACGAGCCACGGCGCGTTTAAGTTTAAGGGCGAGGCAAAGCTGAGATTTGACATCTTAGAGGACGTCGGCAAGCGTTTGCCGGGCTTCCCGATAGTTCTTCACGGAGCGTCGAGTGTTCCCGAAAAATATGTCAAGATAGTCAACGAAAACGGCGGAATGATGGACGGAGCAAAGGGCGTTCCCGAGGAAATGCTGAGGCAAGCCGCCTCTATGGCCGTCTGCAAAATCAATATCGACAGCGATCTCAGACTCGCCTTTACCGCGAGCATAAGAAAGCATATGAACGACAATCCGTCGCACTTTGACCCGCGCCAATATCTCACGCCGGCGAGAGCCGCTATAACCGATGTGGTTAGACACAAGCTTGTCAGCGTATTAGGCTGCAACAATAAGGTATAAAACTAAGCCTTGCAAAAAAAACCGCGCGAAATTTAAGGCTTAGACCTCAGCGGCCGGTTTTGTTGTTGAGAATATTAAAAATTGCAAAAAAAAGAGGGGAGGCCGCGGCCTTCCCTTGATTTTTTTTATAACAGCTTTTCTTTTAGAAGCCTTTTGTATAATTCAGGTTCCTCGGCGAGCGGGCTGTGGGCGGAGCTTTCAAACCAGACGAGAGCCTTGTCGGGAGCGGTGATTTTGTCAAAAAACTCCTCTATGAGAGCCGACGGAGTGTTGTTGTCGAGTCTGCCCTGAAAGATATAATAGGGCATGTCAAAGCTTGCGCATTGCTCGGCAAAATTATAGTCGGTGAGATGCGGCCACATCGAGGAAAGCGTCAGCTTATATCCGCGGATTACGCCGAGTTTGTCGCTTAGGGTATACTCCCTTGACAGCAAAATCGGGAGGGCGAGGGTCTTAAAGAATCCGCCCTTTTTTGTCGAGTTTCCGCCGTATTTTTTCATAATACGCCGCTGAACCATAAGCCCCTTAAAGCCGTCCTTATATTGCCCCTTGACGGGCGGCCCGTATTTTTTTAGCAGAGCGACGCTTTTTTTGTCGCCCGC
>JAISRB010000032.1 GCA_031273825.1 Clostridiales bacterium | reverse complement strand
AGCTCGAACCTTATGAGCAAAAAAGAGGAACGGCAAGCATAGAGCCGTATAGAAAAAACTATGCGGGATTAGGTACTAAACCGCCGTCTCTTTACCTCCTTTGTTGCCCTTTTTATGTTTGGATATAAAACAATTAAGCCGTTTCATGTTTTTTGAAACGGTGTTTTTTTATTGACGGGCAGTTAACAAATCAATGACAAACGCAAAAAATTGTGTTATAATAAAAAAATGAAATGTAAATATTGCGGCTCCGAGAGGGTGGTCAAGAACGGAACCAAGCACGGCTTGCAAAATTATTTGTGCAAGGAGTGTAAGCGCGCGTGGACAAAGCCTGCGGCAAGGCGTTCGATAGAGAACGAAAGGCGGGCTGTGGTTTTGTATTGTCTGGGCTTCGGCTTCGGAGCTATCGCAAAGCTGCTCAATTATTCTAAGACGACAATATTAAATTGGATTAACCGCTTTGCCGAGGAACACCGCGAAAACCCCGTCTCAAAGGCCGAAATAACGTGCGAATTTGACGACGCGCGCAGATTTGTTCTTTCAAAAAGAAAAAACGGCGAATACGAAAGATATGTCGGAGAATGGCCGGACGGCGCGGCGGACGAAAACGCCGGGTGGAACATACCCGCCGTATTTAGGGACAGCATAATTTGACGGATACGTGACGGTTGTCACAATATAATTACACACGGCAACAGGCCGGCGATTATACGAAAGCAAATAATTCGGCGCGCGCATATTCCGTTGCCCCTAAACGCGCGCCGCCGCGCTTAAGCCTCATCACCCCTAACTTACCCTCCACCTCTCCGGAAAACGTTTGACTAATGTAGTTACCTTATGCTAATATATTTACAAATAGTTACCTTATGCTAATAAGTTTGCCTTAGCAATGGTAAGGCTTTGACAAAAATCGGATAAAACCGATTTTTTAAAGGCCAAATGAGTTGCATATAGCTAACTATTATAAGCCGCGGAGCGCGGATAAAAGCGCGCGAAACGACATAAAACGGACGGGAGAAAGCAAGCGGCTACGCTTGGGAGCGATGGCAAAAATTTTGAGTTTTTTTAAAAGGCACTATAAGCGCGTTTTGATTTACGCGCTGTTCGCCGCGCTGTTTGCGGCGTCGTTGATGATAGGGGCGGTGACGGACGTCAATTTTGAAGCGTTGTTTCGCGGCGACGGGCGGGTATGGTCGATTATGATCAATTCGAGGCTGCCGCGGACGCTGGCCGTTGTTTTGGCGGCGTCGGGGTTGAGCGTGGCGGGGCTTATAATGCAAGCCGTCAGCCGCAACAAATTTACGTCGCCCTCGACGAGCGGAACTATAAACGCGGCGAGTCTCGGAATGCTGATAGCATATATAGCTCTCGGAGCCATGCCGCCGATTATTCAGACGGCGTTCGCGTTTGCCTTTGCGCTTGTCTCGACGCTTTTGTTTACGAGCGTCATCAATAGGCTAAAAATCCGCGAGGTAGTCTATATTCCGCTTATCGGAATGATGTACGGCGGGCTTATATCGGCGGCGTCGACGGCGATCGCCTATCGCTTTGAGGCGTTGCAAATCCTCAATTCCTTTGGCTTAGGCAACTTTGCGCGGGTGGGGAATTTTACGATAATTTATATAATAACCGTGCCTCTCATATTGTCGGTTATCTTTTCGACAAGGTTTGCCATTATCGGCATGGGCGAGGATTTCTCAAAAAATCTCGGAGTTAATTATAACAGAGTAGTATTTTTCGGGCTGGTCATTATCGCCTTAGTCAGCGCGTCGAGCTTTGTCGCGGTCGGGGGTCTGCCCTTTATCGGGCTTATAATCCCCAACATGACGACGTCGTTTTACGGCGACAATATCAAAAAATCGATAGTCGACATTATGCTTTTCGGGGCGGATTTTGTGCTTGTCTGCGATATTTTGAGCAGGCTTGTCATTTTTCCGTTTGAAATATCGGCAAGCTTGACCATCAGCGTCGTAGGCGGCATAATTTTTATGATTTATCTTATAGGGGGGCTTCGTCATGGCAAGGCAAAGGCGCGTTAGAGCCTCCTCAAAAAGAGCGGCTATTATCTTTGGCATACTTTTTATAGTCATCGCGGCGTCGGTGCTGCTTTATATATATTCGCGCACCTTCGCAAAGGCAAACAGAATGGGTCTGCCTCTGACAAAATTTGCTTTTGACAGCATTATGACGAGAGCCTTGCCGGCGCTGATCGGCATGAGTATATCGGGATTTTTGATAGCCGTCATGAGTCAGGCCTTTCAGACGGCGACCGAGTCGAGGATTTTGACGCCGTCGATGATAGGCTTTGACTCGGTCTTTGTGGGGACGCAAACGCTGATAGTTTTTTTGTTCGGGGCGGGTAGCAAGATATTTTCTAACGGCTATATCAACTATCTGATATCGGCCGGCGTTATGGTCATAATCTCTATGCTCATGTACGGCATGATTTTGAGAAAAAACAGAAGCAATTTAGTGTTTTTGCTCATGTTCGGGCTGGTCTTGTCGGGAATTATCAGAAGCGGCGCGTCTTATCTGCAGCTTATCATGAACGCCAACGACTATATGCAGATTCAAGCGGCGACGGCGGTGACGGTAAACAACATGAATACGCGCATTATCTATCCGGTCGCGCCGATTATGGCGATTACGGGGCTGGCTATAATTTTGAGGCACAAGACCTATGACGTAATCGCCTTAGGCCGTGTCAACGCAAAAAATCTCGGGGTAAACTATGATCGCGAAATCAACGTCAATCTGCTTCTTATCTCGATAGGCATGTCCGTCACGACGGCTCTAATCGGCAGTCTCGCGTTTTTGGGTCTGCTTGCGGTCAATATCGCGAGAGAAATATTCAAAACTCACAGGCATTCCATATTGTTTATAGGCGCGGGCTTGTTTGCCGTCGTCGCGCTGATATTCGGTCAGGCTACGGTCGAGCTTTTGCAGGCGGCCGTTCCGATAACGACGATTATCGATCTTTTGGGTTGCTCGTATATGTTTTATCTGATACTAAAGGAGAACAAAAAGGTATGATAGAAATAAAGGACGTTCACCAATCCTACGGAAAGGGAAAGGTCTTAGACGGAGTAAGCCTGCGCATAAAGGAAAACGCGATTACGGCTATTGTAGGCGCGAACGGCGCGGGCAAATCTACCTTGCTCGGCGTTATAACGAGAATTCTGCCCGTCATATCGGGCGAGGTCTTTTTGGACGGATTTAATCTGAGCCGCATAAAAAGCCGCGAAATCGCAAAAAAAATCGCCGTACTCAAGCAGACGCAAAGCCTTAATATCCGCATAAACGTCACCGACCTTGTTGAGTTCGGCAGATTTCCTTATTGCGGCGGCAGGCTTTCGGACGGGGATAGAGCCAAGGTAGAGCAAGCATTAGATTATATGGACTTGCAGCCGATAAAAAACAAATTTATCGACGAGCTTAGCGGCGGACAGCGGCAACGCGCCTTTATCGCGATGATATTGGCTCAGGACACGCCGTATATATTTTTGGACGAGCCGCTAAACAATCTCGACATCAAATATTCGGTCGAGATGATGAAGATAATCCGCAGATTTGTCACCGATCTCGGCAAGACTATCGTCGTCGTCCTGCATGATATCAATTTTGCCGCCGCCTACGCCGACTATATCGTCGCGATGAAGGACGGCAAAATCGTTGGCGAAGGCCCCGTGCGCGACATGATAAGCGCGGAGGTTCTCAATGGTATTTTTGACCACAACTTTCATATAGTCGAGCACGACGGCAGGAAAGTATGCTTGTATTATGACAACGAAAGCCGCGGTCGCCGCGGCGAACATACCCACGGCGAACACGGCCGCGGCGAACACGAGCGCGGCGAACACGGCCACTGTGAGCATGATCACGGCGAACACGAGCGCGGCGAACACGAGCGCGGCGAGCATGGTCACGGCGAGCATGCTCACGGCGAACACAGTCGCTGCGAGCATGCCGGCGGCGGCGAAAGGCAATGTTGCGGGGGAGGCGCGGGCCGTTGCCGGGCTTGCGGAGGAAGCCGGCGCGCCGGCAAATTAAAACGACAACAAATGTTGTATTCATCTTTAAAAAAATAACAAATAAGGAGGTTAAAAAAAAGATGAAAAAAAGTATTACATCGATAGCGCTTATATTTGCGCTTATAGTCTCGTTGTTCGCTCTTTCGAGCTGCGACCTGATCAAAAAATGGTTCGGCGGCGACGACAACGGCACCGACGACCCGGCCGCGACAATAGTAGAGGTGACGGGCAGCGACGGATTGACGGTCAACGTTGCGGTCAACCCTACGAGAGTAGCGGTATACGACTACGCCATTTTGGACATTCTCGACAACGTCGGCTTTGACAACACGGGCATCGTTCAATTAATAGTTCCGTCAAAGACTACCTTGCCGGCCGATTTGGATTATTACAAAAATCAGCCCGACTCTAAGGTCGTGTCGGGCGGCAGCTTGTTTTATGTCGATTGGGACGCGCTCGATATAGTTCAGCCTCAGCTTGTCATTTTGGGCGGACGCTCGTTCGGAATGAACGCGGCAGGCGAAAGACTCGGCGCGGAGGACAACGCCGCTTTCAAAAGCAGCACCATGGCGCGTTATAGCTCGACGGCCTTCGTCAAGCTTTCGGTCAACTCGTCAAACTCCAACTTAGCGCCCGATCTGCAAAGCAACGTGACGGCTCTCGGCAAAATTTTCCCTTCGCTCAAGCCGGCTCTCGACGCTAAGCTCGCCGAAATATTAGCCGCCATGGACGAAATAAAGGTCAAGGCGCAAGCCTCGGGCAAAAAGGCTCTGTTTTGCATGATGGTCGATCAGACGACGCTTTCGGTATTCAATACGTCGAGCCGTTTTGATATGCTCTATGAGGAATTCGGCTTTGAGGCGGTCGACGCGGACGCCGCGGCGTGGTCGGAGGCTCACGGCTTTACGGCTCAGGCCGAATACGTTCTCGCGAGAAATCCCGACGTCATCTTTGTCCTCGACAGGAGCGCGACGGTAGGCACGGGCGCGGGCTACCAAAACTTTTTGGCGGACAGCTCGATTCAGGCGACCGACGCTTATAAAAACGGCAATATTTATAATTTGACGGGCGAGGCGTGGTATACCATGACGGGAGGCTTCACGGCTATCACCCGCATGATATCCGATATCAATCAGTTCTTTGCGGCGTAGCATAAAGCTATAATAATACGTCGTCATCGGGGCTTGCGCAAATATGCGTTAAGCCCCGGTTTCGTTGTATTTTATTGTCAAAATTTATTATCTGAGGTGTAATGTAAACAATATGGTATATGTGATATACGCCTTATTATCCGCGGTGTTTTCCGCGCTGACCGCGATTTTGTCAAAGGTCGGACTCAAAAATATAAGCTCCCATTCGGCGGTGTTTTTTAGAACCGCCGTCGTGCTTGTGTTTTGCTGGGTCATAGTTTTCGCATCGGGCGCGCACGCGCAAATAAGCGACATAAGCGGACAATCGATATTGTTTTTAACGCTGTCGGGAGCGGCTACGGGTTGCTCGTGGCTTTGTTATTTTAAGGCGTTGTCTATAGGCGACGTCAATAAGGTCGCCGCCGTCGACAAGTCGAGCGTCACGCTGACCATGATAATCGGCATGTCCTTTTTGAACGAATCGATTACCGCGTTCAAAATCATAGGGCTGTCGATTTTGACCGCCGGCACGTATTTAATGCTGGAAAAAAAGGACGTTCGGCTAAGCAAACAAAAAAATTCATGGTTTCTTTTTGCCCTACTGTCGGCGGTTTTTGCCTCGCTGACCTCCGTCTTAGCCAAAATAGGGCTTCAAAATATCGATTCAAACTTAGGCACGGCCTTTAGAACCGCCGTCGTCTTGGTTTTTGCCGGAATTATGGTTTTGATAACAAGCGCCAAAGGCAAAAAAGCCAAAGCAAGCGGCGAGGGCGCGGCAATAAGCCCGAATGTCGGCGATGAGTCGGCAAAATTGCCTTTAGATACCGACGGCGAAACCGCAAAATTGTCCCGCGATATCGGCAATGAGGTTTCACCCCTCCAAAAGCGCGGCTTTGTCGGGCGAATGACAAAAAGAAACTCGCTTTTTATATTTTTGTCGGGAATCGCGACGGGCTTAGCGTGGCTTTGCTATTTTCGCGCGTTGTCAATCGGAGAGGCAAGCGTCGTCGCGCCGCTCGATAAGCTCGGCGTCGTTTTTACCGTTTTACTTTCATGGATAGTACTAAAAGAAAGAGTCTCGCCAAAAGCCGTCCTCGGTCTGATTTTGTTGGCCGCAGGCGGTATTATGGCGGTGTTTTAGCAAAATATTTTTCCTCCCTCATATGTCTTGTAAAATCTTGAAATTAGTGATATAATATATTATACATATTTAAAATAAAGAGGCGCGTGGAGAAATGATACATAAAACTCACTATACAAAAAACAATTTAAAGACTCTTTTAGTTGCGGCGGCGTTTATTTTTATGCTGGCGGCATTTTCTCTCGGCGCGATTGTCGGGAGGACAAATTCGGCGTTGTCGGCGGAGCTTGGCGGCGGCGACGGCTTGACCGAGGAGACGGCTATAGAGATAAGCTCGGCAGAACAGCTAAAGACCTTTGCCGACAGCGTAAACGACGGCAATTCATATGAGGGGCAATATATCAAGCTGACGGCAAATATCGACCTCGGCTACTCTACCAGCTATGACCTTGAAGATCTTTATTATAATCCCGTTTTTGACGGATGGGATCCTATAGGAAATTCCGGCTCTCCGTTTAAAGGCAGCTTTGACGGAAACGGCTTTGCAGTGTCTCACTTGTATATAAAACGCGTGTCCTATTTAGGGCTTTTCGGACATATAGGCGTGGGCGGCGAGGTCAAAAACCTCGGCATAGCAAGCGGTTTCATCAAAGGCGATTACTGGTTCGGCGGTATTGCGGGGAGCAACAGAGGGCTAATCGAAAACTGCTACAGCGCGGCCTACATCTTCTGCCGTGATTCTGGTAGCGAGTGCATAGGCGGCATCGCCGGAGAGAATCGCGGTACAATCAAAAACTGCTACAATACGGGCACGGTCGACAATACCAATAACGGTCGTTCGGGGTTTGGCGGCATTGCCGGAATCAATAGAAACGGCGCGATAATAGAAAACTGTTACAACACCGGAAATATCAAAGCCAGAGCTTCTGTCGGCGGTATAGCCGGCGAAAACTACGGAGGCACAATCAAAAACTGCTACAGCACGGGTACCGTGCAGGCAAATGAATCCCCCGCCGGCGGCGTTGCGGGAAGTAACAGCGGCTCAATCGAAAACTGCTACTATAACGTCGACAATTACAACGGCAACGCGATAGGCGACGGCGGTTTGACTACCGGGCAAATGCTTAGCGGTGAGCTTATTGCAGGCTTGACCTCGGGAGACGGCGCGGGCGAATGGATAAAAAGACCGAACAAAGACGGCGTATATTATTACCCCGAGTTAGCCGTCTTTTACGGCTCGGCGCACTCGGCGGCAAGCGCGGCGGTAACGCCGGGCAACGGCGGTGGCAAGGCTGCAATATCCTTCGGCGGCATAACCGTTTCGGGAAACGTATACGGCGGCGAGCCGATATTTGCCGTCGATTGCGGCGACTATGACGGAGATATGACATTTGAATATAAGGAGCGCAACGCAAGCGACTTGACTTATACGGCGCAAAAGCCTACAAGCGCGGGGCAATATACCCTTCGCGTTTTATTTTCGGAGACTGCCGAATACTTCCCGAGCTGGGAGACCTTTGACTTTGAGATAACCAAGATCGACGGCGGCGGCAACCTCGAAATCGAGGGTTGGACATACGGAGAGTCCGCGAACGTTCCGACGGTTTCGGGGGCGACCGGTATAGTCTTAAGCTATGACTACTATGTTGATATGGGGGGGGGCTATACCAAGCTTGATTCGGCCCCCGTAAACGCCGGCAGATATAAGGTCGTCGCGGCGATAGAGGAAAGCGAAAATTATTTTGGCGCGGTTTTGGAAAGAGAATTTATCATTTCAAAGGCCGTTCCCGTCGTTTTGGAAAAGCCGGACGCGAGCGAGGTAAGAAGGAGAGACAGACTGGGTTCCTCGGAGCTGAGCGGCGGCAAGGCCGACGTCGACGGAACGTTTGAGTGGACAGACCCCGAAGAAAGGCTTAGTGAAAGCGGTTCTTATTCGGTAACCTTTGTTCCCGACGACTTAGAAAACTATGAAACCGTCGTCTTTGAGGTAAGCGTAAGCGTGCTTGCGGAAAGCATGATGGGCTTGGGCTTATTAATCGTAATAGTCGTTCTCGGCGTATTGGTGGCGCCGGCTGTTTGGTTTTTATTCCTGATTGCCGCCATTATAAAAATAATCTTAGTCAGAAGAAAAAACTCAAAAATCAAAAAACTAAACGCCGCCAAAGCGGCTTCTATAAACCGTCCGCAAGCAATTGCGCCCGCCGTATTGATTGCACCCGCCGCATTGACCGCGCCGATTGCGCCTGTTGCGCCGACCATGCCGGTTGCGCCGACCGCGCCTGTTGCGCCGTCAAAAGCTTCAAATAACGGTTTCCGCAACGACGGTTTCGACGTAATCATAACGCAAACGTCAGCCGACGGACTGCCGAAAAATCGCAACGTTAAGGCGTATCTCGACAGGGATTAGGGATTAGCGGGCGAACGCAATAAAATAAACACGATGAAAAACAAAAATCCGCAGGTTATGCGGATTTTTATTATTGTACGGAACGATATATTTAACATGCCGCGCACAAATTCGGAGTGCGGCGGGCGGCCGGGGGCGTCCGCCCCTACAACGTGTTGCAACCGCACCGTTTACTAAATATCAATCAACGACCGCTGTTCACCGGCAACTAATCACTGCTCACTGTTCACCGACCGCTGTTCACCGGCAACTAATCACTGCTCACCGTTCATTGACCGCTGTTCACCGGCAACTAATCACTGCTCACTGTTCACCGACCGCTGTTCACCGACAACTAATCACTGCTCACTGTTCATCGACCGCTGTTCACCGGCAACTAATTTTCGTCCTTGCTCTCCTCGCCCGTCTTTTCCTCGGCTTTGGCTCTTTCCTCTTCTCTCGCTCTTTCCGCTTTTTCTCTCTCCTCTTCCTCTATATACGCGCTTATTTCGTCGGCGGTTTTGCCGGCGAACAGCATATCTATCTCGGCGGTATATATGGTTTCGCGTTTGTAGAGCAGTTTGACCATGTTTTCGATGATACCGAGGTTTTCGCCGACTATGGTTTTTGCGGCCGAATAGCATTCGTCTATTATCTTTTTGACCTCTTTGTCGATGACCGCCGCTATGTCCTCGCTATAGTTTTTGTGCGCCTGATAGTCGCGGCCCAAAAAGATTTCGCTGTCGCCGCCAAAATACATATTGCCCAAAATGTCGCTCATTCCTAACTCCGCGACCATTTTTCTCGCTATGCCGGAGGCGCGTTTTATGTCGCTCGACGCGCCCGCGCTGATGTCGTCGAGTATGATTGCCTCGGCGGCGCGACCCGCAAGAAGGGTTTTGATAGAGCTTATGAGCTTGCCCTTTGTCATAAAGCTGTCGTCGTTGTCGGGCCTCATGAGGGTATATCCGGCGGCGGGACCGCGCGGTATTATGCTGACCTCGTGAACGTTGTCGTGGCTCGGAACAAGCTTTGCCACGACGGCGTGACCGGCCTCGTGATAGGCGGTGATTCGCTTGTCAAACTCGGTGACGAGCCTGCTCTTTTTTTGAGGGCCGGCGGTGACCTTGTTTACCGCCTCGCTTATGTCTTTCATATTGGTTTGAGGGCGGCCGTCGCGCGCCGTCAATATCGCCGCCTCGTTCAAGAGGTTTTCGAGGTCTGCTCCGGTAAAGCCCGCGGTCAGCCGCGCAAGGTGCTTAAAGTTTACGTCGGGGGCAAGCTTTTTGTTTCTGCTGTGCACCTTTAGTATGGCCTCTCTGCCCTTTACGTCGGGAACGTTGATATATATCTGACGGTCAAACCTGCCCGGCCTCAACAACGCGCTGTCGAGAATGTCGACGCGGTTTGTCGCCGCCATGACTATTATGCCCTCGTTTGTCTCAAACCCGTCCATGTGGACGAGAAGCTGATTGAGCGTCTGCTCGCGCTCGTCGTGACCGCCGCCGAGTCCGGCTCCTCTCTGACGCCCTACCGCGTCGATTTCGTCGATAAAGATTATGCAGGGTTTGTTGAGCTTTGCCTGTTCAAACAAATCTCTGACGCGCGACGCGCCCACGCCGACAAACATTTCGACAAAGTCTGAGCCGCTTATGCTAAAAAACGGAACTCTTGCCTCGCCCGCGATGGCCTTTGCAAACAAGGTTTTGCCCGTGCCCGGCTCGCCGACAAGCAGCACGCCCTTGGGGATTCGCGCGCCTAAAGCGGTAAATTTGGCGGGAGCCTTTAAGAAATCTACTATTTCTTTAAGCTCCTCCTTTTCCTCGTCGACTCCCGCGACGTCGGAAAATCTGACCTTGACGTCCTTTGTGACGCGCGCCTTTGTCTTGCCGAAATTCATGGCCTTGCTGTTTGCGCCGTTGGTTTGCCTCATGACAAAAAATATTACGCCGACAAATATCAAAAGACCGAGAGCCGGAACTATGACGTTCAAAAGCAACGAGCCGCTGTTCGGGTCGTCAAACGTCACGCGGCTAAGAGCCGGCAGCTCGACGGTATTGAGATATCCGCTAAGCGTTTCGTCGTCAATCGGGGCGGTTTTGTCAACGTCCGGATTATCTTTATAATAAGCGTCCTTTGCGGCCATTAGCTTGTAGGCCGCCTCAAGCCTGTCATAAAAGTCTACGCGGTTTGTAATATAGGCGAATGCGTCGTATCTCTTTGGAAAATTGTTGTCGTTTATCTCCGATTGATTCTTTCTGACTACGACCTTATAGGACGATATATGCACGTCCGCGATATCCCCCGCGATAAATCCGTCTATAACCTGCTGCGCCGAATATTTTTCCGGATTAGGACGGAAAGCAATGAAGGCAAGTATTATTATAGCCGCCAAAAACAAGACCGCCATTATGCCTCTTCCGTAATTGTATTTTTTCACTTGAACCTCCGAAACCATTTGTAGTTGATTAGACTATGACCGCGAAAACATAAAGCCGCAAGGCTTATTTATAGGGTTTGACGGCAAGTCTATTGTATACGTAGCTATTATATTAACACAAAAGTCGAAAAATATCAAATGAATAACGGTCTCTTTTTTTTATTACAGGGCTTGCGCGTTCGCGCAAGCCCTGTCTTAGGGGAAACATGCTCGTTTCGCATACGCTCCACTCGCCGGGTTTCCCCTCTTGCGGCAACTTGTTGCCGCAATTCACCCCTTTACGCGG
>JAISRB010000112.1 GCA_031273825.1 Clostridiales bacterium | reverse complement strand
CTTTCGACGGAGCTTCGGGATTTGTCGGCAAGGCCTTCAAAAAGCTCTACAACGTGCCGCCCGTAGGCGGCCGTATATTTTTGCTTGGCATGATATGCGGCTATCCCGTCGGCGCTAAGCTGACCGCCGACGCCTACAAAAACGGAGAGCTGTCAAAGGCCGGGGCAAAGACCGTAGCCGCCCTTTCGTCTATGTCCGGGCCTCTGTTTATAATAAGCCTCGTCGGCGCAAGCCTGCTCAAAAACGCCGCCGCCGCCGTCATAATTCTCATAAGCCACTATCTTTCGGCCGTGTTTTGCGGATTGTTTTTCAAAAATAAGACAGCCGCCTCCGCCGCGCAAAACGGCGGCTCTATGCCGCCGCCGCGCAACCTAAATCATGACTCAAGGCAAAGCGGCGGCCGCGGCGACGCGCTCGCCGAAACCGTATCGTCGGCCATAACGACCATTCTTACGGTCGGCGGCTTTATCGCGCTTTTTAACATGATATGCGACATAGCCCTAAACTCAAAAATACTCGCTCCCCTCTCGGCGGCGTTGACGCTCGCGACAAAAAACGAGTCCGCCTCGACGGCGGTTTTGCTGTCCTTCATAGAAATGACGCGCGGCATATCCGACCTCTGCGCCTCAAAGCTTCCCTTGCCCTTTTTGATTCCCTTAATATCCGCCTTGGTTTCCTTCGGAGGGCTTTCGGTAACTCTGCAAAGCCTCTCGTTCTTAAAGCCTGCCGGCGTCTCTCTTTTTACCTTTTTAAAAATCAAGTCGGTTCAAAGCCTGTCGGCGGCGTTTTTCGCGTCGGCGTTTACTCTGATATTTTTATTTTTTTGATAAGCTTTCAAAGCATCTTTTCATACAAAGCGCGTCCTCGGCCTGCGTTCCGTCCGATTCGCAGACGATATAGGGCGCAAGCCCGCGTTTGATTATGACGGGCGCAAGATGCTCAAAATAAGGCCCGTATTTGTCGTCCGCAAAGGTCAGGTGGCGAACCTCGCCCCCCGCGGAGTATTCTATGCGGCTAAAATGAACGTGCATATTGACGGCGCGCTGTCCGAGCGCGTCCAGAAACCTTGAAATTAGCCCGTCAAAGGCCGCCTCGTCCCTTAGACTGCCGCCCTCGCGCGAATTGACGTGACCGAAATCTACGCAGGGCGTAAAGCTCTTTATGGCGCGGCACACCTCTATAATCTCGTCGACCGAGCCTATCTGCCCCATTTTGCCCATAGTTTCCGGGCAAAGCGTCAGCTCCGAAAAGTCGGGGTATATCTCGCGAACGTCGTTTTCGACGGCTTTCAGCGCGTTCAAAGAGTTTTGAAAGGCCTCGGCTCTCGTCATCTTTTGCTGCGAGCCTATATGAAAAACCAAACGCCGTCCGCCGAACGCCCTTAGGATTTCGACCGACGACAAAATGTATTCCAAAGATTTCTGATAAGATGCGGGGTTTGCAAAATTGATAAAATACGGCGCGTGAACGCTAAGCTCCACGCCGCACGCCGCGGCGTTTTCGGCTATCGCGACCGCCGTTTCGCGTTTTATCGTTATGCCCCGCCCGAGGGAATATTCAAAGCAGTCAAGCCCCAAATTTTTTAGCCATTCGGGAGTCTCCGACGTATGCTTATGCCCCTCGTCATAAAAGCTTTTGCTGTTGCCCGACGGCCCGAATTTTATCATCTTTTCCCCTCCGCGCTTGATTTTGCCGTTTTTGTCCTTTGCGGCCGTTATAGCCGTCCGTTTCCGTTCTGCGTTCCGTTGTGAAAGCCGGCTCTCTTATAGTGCGTTTTTGCGCCGCTATTTGTGTCGGGCGCGGCCGGTTCGGCGTTTTTTATCTTTACTCCCGTGTCCTTTTTGAATTCAAACGGACGGTCGGGCAGACCTCTAAAAAAGTTGATCGGCTTTTGGTCTACCCCGTAATTGAGCGGATTAAAGTCGTTGTGCTTGATATAGAGCGTATTCATCGCCGCGCTGAAGTGCGCCCAGCCCGCGTCGTCGGCGTTTTGTTCTATAATCTTTCTCATGCTCGCGACTATCTCGTCTATTCCGGTATAGCCGGCAATGTCGCTTTTCGCGCCGCGCGTTCCTTTTTGAATGTCGCCCTGCTCGTCCTTCATGAGAATGTCCATGAGCAAAAATCTGTCGCACACGCGCTTGAACGCCTCGGGCGTTTTGCTTTCTCCCGCCCCTATGACGACGTAATTTTCCTCCTTAAAGCGGCTCGCGAGCCTCGTAAAATCGCTGTCGCTTGTGGCCAAGCATATGCAATCTATCTTGTTCTTATATAGAATGTCCATAGCGTCTATTATCATCGCCGAATCGGTGCTGTTTTTGCCCGACGACGTGTATACATACTGCTGAATAGGCGTCAGTCCGTTTGTCAGCAGAGCCTCCTTCCAGTTTTTTTTGTTGTCGGCGGTAAAATCTCCGTAGACGCGTTTGTAGGTTATGTTTCCGAATTTGCTCAATTCCTCTATGAGGATTTTTAAATACCTTTGAGAAATGTTGTCGGAATCTATCAATAGCGCGATAGTTCTATCGGATATCTCTTCCATGCGGTTTCTCCTCCTTTTTGGTTTTTTTATATTTTTAACTTTACGTTTTGATTTTTTGTGTTTTTTTCCGCGCCGGACTTTTATTGACCGGGCAAAAGCCTCTTGTCCTTTTCTAATTGCTCGGTAAGCTTGCCGAGGCTGTCAAATTTTATTATATCTCTCAATCTGTCGATAAATTCGACCTCTATGCGTTCGCCGTAGAGCGGTCTGTTTAGTCCGCTTATATAGGTTTCATAGAGATATTCGCCGCAAGCGTCAAAGGTCGGGCGGCCGCCGACGTTGGTCAGCGAATCGTAGGTCTTGCCGGCAAGCCTGGTTTTTGTCAGATATACGCCCTCTTTTAGCCTGACCGTGCCCTCCTCCGGCCGCAAATTTGCCGTCGGAAAGCCTATTTTTGAGCCGGTTTGAGTGCCTCTTATCACCTCGCCCGACACGCGGTAGCGGCGGCATAGAAGCGCGTTTGCGCGCGCTACGTCTCCGTCCGTCAGATACTCTCTTATCTTTGAGCTTGAAGCCTTTTGGCCGCCGCAATCTAATACCGTGTCTACGACGGTCAGCGGAATACCCTTTTCCTTTAGGTACTCCTCCAAAAATTCCGTTCCGCAGGCGGCGTTCTCGGAAAAGCGGTAATCCTTGCCGGCGACGACGCCCTTTATGTCGCCGGTCTTTAGCAACGCGTCCAAAAATCCGCGTCCGCTAAGAGCCTTAAAGCCTAAGTCAAACTCCGCGCTTATGACAAAATCGCAGTCAAATAGCTTGAGCCGCGTCTCAAAGCCGTATATCGGCAGCGTATCTCTGCCGATGACGGCAAACGGACTGTTCAAAAAGGTAAAAGCCGCCGTATAGACGGTCTTTTCGCTCCGCTCCGGCTGCCCTCCGCCGAAGTCGGCGTAGCCGTTAGCGATATCGGCGGCGGTCTTGGCCGCGTTTAACAGCCTCGCGTGGCCGATATGCACGCAGTCCATATAGCCGAGGGTTACGATAAGGCTCTTGCCCTCGCCGCAGGCTACAACCGGCTTATCGGAAAAAAACGGCAAAACAGACGGGGTCTTAGAGATATATTCCAATGGTAACAGCACGGCGTTCCCGGGCGATTCTATACCGTCGTTTGCGAGGCTCATAAACGCGTCGAGCGTTATGGACTCCGACAGCTTAAAAACGCCGGCCTCAAGCCTCCTGAGCGCGCTCATATACGCCGTAGTACCGCAAAGCGCGGCAAGGTCGCGGGCTATGCTCCTGATATATACGCCGCCGAGACAGTCGACGATAACCACGGCCTTATCGCCCTCTATCGACAAAATTTCTATGTCGTTTATGACGACGCGCTTAGGCGGCAGCTCAAAGGCCTCGCCCCGTCTTGCCATGTCATAAGCCTTTTTGCCGTTTACCGACTTTGCCGAATAGAGCGGCGGAGTCTGCCAAACCTCGCCCGTCAGCTTTTTTGCCGCCTCTCTCAAGGCGTCTATGCCCGGAATTGCCCCCCCCTCCGACAAAATTTTGCCGTCGCGGTCGAGAGTATCGGTTTCCGCGCCAAAGGTAAACTCGGCCGCGTATCTCTTCTTTTTATCCAAAAAAGCGTCAAATAGCTTGGTCGCCCTCCCGAAGGCAACAACAAGAACGCCCTCGGCGGCGGGGTCAAGCGTTCCCAAATGTCCGACCTTGATTTTTTTGTCGCCGCTTATTTCTCTGAGCCTGCGCCTAACCCTCACGACGACGTCGTTTGACGTCATGCCGGCGGGCTTGTTTATATTTATAAAACCGTCCACTTTTTTTACTCCGTCGGCAAAAAGTCTCCCGCCGCCTTGACTATGCGCTCGATTACCTCCTCGACCGGCCCCGACAGGCGGCAACCGGCGGCAAGTCTGTGTCCTCCGCCGCCGAATTCCGCGGCGACCGCCGAGGCCTCCGCCGGTTCCTTGGAGCGAATGCTGACTCTAAATTTGTTGTGCTCTATTTCGGTCAACGTCACGGCTATCAAAACGCTCGTAACCGACTGAATAGCGTTGACCACGCCCTCCGTCGCGTCCTGTCCCGCGCCCGTCTCGGCAAAGTCGTCGAGAAAAAACACCGCGAGACCGACGCGGTCGTCAAAGAAAAACCGCGTCCTGCCCAAAACCTTGTTTGCTAGCAAAAAGGCCGGTTTTGACTTCTTTTTGTATATGTTATAAGCGATATCGGACGCATCTATGCCGGCGTTATAAAGCTCGGCCGCTATGTTGTGCGTTTGAGCCGTCGTCGAGGAATAGGAAAATAAGCCGCTGTCGGATATTATGCCGGCGTATATGAGCGCGGCGACGTTTTTGTCGAGGCACTTGTCGGGAAAACGCTTTAACAACAAAAAGACTATCTCCGCGGTCGACGATATTTGAGGGTCGACATATGAATAATCGCAAATGAGATTGTTGTCCTTGTGGTGGTCTAAGCAAATTTTTACCGCCGCCGAATTGAATATGCCGAACATGTCTCCGAGCCGTCCTTTTGTTCCGCAGTCGACGGCGACGGCCGCGTCGTATATCGCGGAGTGATTGACGTTGATATTAAATTTGTCCGAAAAAGGCAGATATTTGAGCTTTTCGCCTATGGGGTCGGACGAAAAAACGTCGACGGCCTTGCCGATTTTTTTTAACGCCGCATACAACGCCAACGCCGAACCGACGGTGTCTCCGTCCGGAGTAACGTGGCATATCAACGCTATTTTTTTAGCCTCGGAAAGAACGGCGGCTATTTGGTCTAAGTCTTTTTTTTCTTTTTGCATTTTTACCTTTTTATTTTAAGACAAACCGCGGTCGTTGTCATCTTTAATTACGTCCTTTATCAGTCTGTCCATCTTTAGTCCGTATTCTATAGAATTGTCGGCCGCAAACCTAAGCTCCGGCATATTTCTGACGGTTATCCTGTTTTTTAAGAGGTTTCTGATATAACCCGACGCGCTTTTTAGCGCGGTCAAAACTTCCTTTATATCTCCGTTCAAGACGCTTATATAGACGGCCGCGCTGCCTAAGTCCTTTGCCGTCTCCACGCCCGTCACGCTTACTATGCCCGACAGCCTCGGGTCTTTTATTTCGTTGTTATCTATAATCAGGGCTATCTGTCTTTTTAGCTCCGAATTGACTCTGTCTATATTCATTTTTACCCTTCCCGTTTTGCAGATTATAATATATGCTATGCGCTCTGAACCGCCGTTTTTATACGACCTCGATAAGCTCCGTTTCAAAGGCTTCTATGACGTCGCCTTCCTTTATGTCGTTGTAATCGGTGATTCCTATGCCGCACTCAAAGCCCGAGGCGACCTCCTTTGCGTCCTCCTTAAAGCGTTTGAGCGACGCTACGCTCCCCTCGTGAATGACTATGTTGTCTCTCAAAAGCCGCAGCTTCGCGCTCCTCGTCATCTTGCCCGAGATGACCATACAGCCGGCGATAGTTCCCGCTCCCGTCACCTTGAATACCTGTCTGACGGACGCCTGACCCAAAACCACCTCTCTGTATTTCGGCGCAAGCATTCCCTTCATGGCCTTTTCGATATCCTCTATCGCGTCGTATATTATTCTGTAGGCCTTGATGTCGACGTCCTCGCGCTCTGCGGCGGCCTTTGCCTTGGCGTCCGGACGGACGTTAAAGGCTATGACAATCGACGACGACGTTCCCGCCAGCATGATATCCGACTCGTTGACGGCTCCCACCCCCGAGTGAATAATGTTGACTCTGACCTCGGGGTTTGATATCTTTAAGAGAGCCTGCGTCAACGCCTCGACAGAGCCTTGAACGTCGGCCTTGACGATGAGGTTTAAGTCCTTTATAAGCCCCTGACTTATCTTGTTATATACGTCTTCTAAGCTCATCTTTGCGCCGGCCTTTAGCTTTTGATGCTTGAGCTTGCTGCTTCTCTCGCCGATTACCTGCTTGGCGAGCTTTTCGTCGGCCACGGCAAACATGTTTTCTCCGGCCTCCGGCACGGAATCAAAGCCCAAAACCGACACGGGAATAGACGGGCCGGCCTCTCTGATATTTTTGCCCTTGTCGTCTATCATGGCTCTGACCTTGCATATCGCCGTTCCGGCGACTATGGTGTCGGCTATTTTTAGCGTTCCGTTTTGAACCAAAACGGTGGCCACGGGTCCTCTGCCCTTGTCTAGCTTGGCCTCTATGACGGTTCCTCTCGCCGCGCGCTTTGGATTGGCTCTCAATTCTTTAAATTCGGCGAGCGTCAAAATATTCTCCAAAAGGCTTTGAACGCCCTCTCCGCTCTTTGCCGAAACGCCTATCATCGGCACGTCGCCGCCCCATTCCTCGGGCAAAAGTCCGTGCTCCGAAATCTGCTGCTTGATTCGCGCCGAATCCGCGGACGGCTTGTCTATTTTGTTTATAGCGACTATTATCGAAACGCCGGCGGCCTTGGCGTGGTTTATCGCCTCTACGGTCTGCGGCATTACGCCGTCGTCGGCCGCGACGACAAGAATGGCTATGTCTGTTATCTGCGCGCCTCTTGCCCTCATGGCGGTAAACGCCTCGTGACCCGGGGTGTCGATAAAGGTTATCGGTTTTTGGTTGAGCGTTATGGTATACGCGCCTATATGCTGCGTTATGCCTCCGGCCTCGCCCTCGGCGACCTGCGTCTTTCTGATATAATCTAAGAGAGAGGTCTTGCCGTGGTCGACGTGACCCATGATAGTCACCACCGGCGGACGCGTCTCGCCCGTCTCGTCCGACAGCTCCTCGTCTATATTAAAGTTTTCGAGAACCTCCTCATAGGTCTTTTCGAGCTTGAGGGTCAGCTTTATTCCGAATTCGCCCGCGATAAGCTCCGCGGTCTCAAAGTCTATGCTCTCGTTTATCGTCTTGGTTATGCCGAGCAAAAACAGCTTTTTGACGATTTCAGTAGCCGTCTTTCCCACCTTTTCGCTCAATACCTTGATGTCGATATCCTCCGAGGTTATGACCGCCGAATCAATTTTTGCGACGGGCTGAATAAACTCGTGTTTTTTTGCCGCTCTTTTGACCTTGTATCTCTTGTTTGAGACGATATCGTCGTCCTCTCCTAAGGTTATGTCCTCAACGACGTATCCCTTTTGAATCAAGGCCTTTTTTGTCAGAGTCTTTTTGTCGTCGGCAAACGCCGGCTTTTTCTTGACGGCAAAATCCTTGTTTCTCGTGTCGGCTACCGGCAAAATCGGCGCGACGGGTCTCAATTTTGAAACGCCGCCGGCGGCGGGTCTCCCCTGATAGCCTCCCTGTCCCTGATAAGGCGGTCTTTGACCTTGCCCCTGATAAGGCGGTCTTTGACCCTGTCCCTGATAACCGCCGCCCTGAGGCCTTTGCCCCTGATAGCCCGCCCCCTGCGGTCTTTGGCCTTGGGCGTAGCCGCCCTGATTGCCTTGGGCGTAGCCGCCGCGCGAAGGGTCTCTCGGTTGTCTGTTGTCATATTGCGGCCTATCGTAGCCGCCGCGGTTTCCCGAGCTGTATGACGTCGTCATATTTGACTCGGCCTGCGCTCTTTTTGACGGGTCTAAGGCAACTCCGTCGCGTCTTTGTCTCGCGTCTGGTTGCTGTACGCGGGGCCGGTTTGAGGAATCGGCGGCGTTTTGACCGCTCGTCCTTGCCTCCGCAGGCCGCCTGTCCGCGTCGGCGTCGGCTTGACCGGCCTCCGCGTTCGCGCCCGTTTCGCTCTTTTCTTGTCTTTCAAAAAATTCGTAGGCCTTCTTTTTTGTCTCCGACGACTTGACCTTTTCACGGTTTTCGGCTTTTTCCGACTCGTCGGAGTCTACGGCCTTTTCCGCCGTTTGAGTTCTTTCGGCTTCCTCGGTCTTTTCGGTTTTTTCAATCCTTTCGGTCTCAACGCCCTTGACTAAGCCGGCCTTTTTTGTCGTCTCGTTTGCGGTCTCGGCGGATTCTTGAAGGGCGGCGGCCTTTTCCGGCTCTTGAACCGCCGCGGCTGCGGCCTTTTCCGCCGGCTTTTGCCCGTCGGTCTTAGGCGGCTCCGAGGTCTCCGCGCTCTCGATCTGCGGCGGCGGCGTCAAGGCGGTCTTTTCTCTTTGAGCCTTTTCGGCGGCTCTTTGAGCCGAAGCTTCCGCTTGGGCGGCCTTTTGCGCCTCCTCCTCCGTCTTGATTTTTTCAGCCTTAAGCAGCTCGGTCAACTCGTCTATTTTTGACCTGACAAACGCGATCGTGTTGTCAAGATCGTTTTTTGCTGTTTTTATTCTCGCTCCGAGTCCGCCGAGTTTTGACGCGTCGAAATTTTTTAGTTCTTTAATGTTTTCTAACACGTCGGGTTTTTTTGCTGCATCACTCATGCTCTTTGACCTCCGAAAGTCCTTTAGAGACCTCACAAATTTGTATTGCTAAATTTTTGTTGTTTATCGAGACGATTTTGACGTTTGCGCGCTTTACTATCCCGTCTAAGCCGTCGAGAAATATCAGCGGCGCGCGCCGTTTATCGGCTATGTATCTTATCTCTTTTTTTGACTTGTCGCTCAACGCAAAATCGGCCAAAATAACGTCGGGGTGTCTTTCCGCGGCGGTTTTTTCCATGCCGAATACAGCCGCGCCGGATTTTATCGCAAACCCGACATAAGTAGAAATTAACGCTAAGGCGTCGTTTTTTTGCATTGCTCCCCCGTTATTCTCCGTTATTTTGTTTTGCCGCGCACATTGCGGCGTATTCGCCGCTTATATAGACGTAAACGTCGTCGGGTATTTCCGATGAAAAAACCTTATTCAGAAGCTTTTTCTTTACGCATTTGTTTATACACGCCGGATTGTCGCAGATATACGCGCCGCGTCCTGACGCCTTGCCCTTTTCGTCCCAAAAGATTTTGCCGTCGGCGTTTTTTACTATGCGCAGCAGACCTCTTTTTTCTTTCATTTCGCGGCAGGCTATGCACATGCGCATAGGGATTTTTTTAAGCGTCATTGCTCTCGCCGCCCTCCGGCTTGTCGGCGGTTTCAAGAGAACCGTCCGCGTCCGCGTTTTCGTCTCCGTCGTCGCCGACGCCTATGCCGCTTTCAAAAAATGACGAAAGCGATTTTACGTCTATCTTTGTGTTTGTCAGCTTTGCGGCAAGGCGCGCGTTTTGACCGCTCCTACCGATTGCGAGCGACAGCTTGTCGTCGGGCACTATGACCTTTGCCGAACGCTCGGCCTCGTTGATTTTGACCATTTCGGGCTTTGCCGGGCTGAGCGCGCGCGAGACGAATTCGCTGAGGTTTTCGCTCCACAAAATTACGTCTATTTTTTCGCCTCTAAGCTCGTCTACGACGGCGTTGATTCTCATTCCCTTGTTGCCGATGCACGCGCCGACCGCATCGACGTTTATGTCCTCCGAATACACCGCCATTTTTGTGCGGTATCCCGGCTCTCTGACGACGGCCTTGATCGAAACAAGTCCCGCCGCAATCTCCGGCACCTCAAGCTCAAACAAGCGTCTGACAAAGCCGGCCGCGCTCCTCGAAACTATGACCTGCGTCGTCTTGCCGTTGTTTCTGATTTTTTTGACGTACACTCTGACGGTCTCGTTTATCGAAAACTTGTCGCCGGGCATTTGGTCTGACGGCATCAGCACGCCCTCTAACTGCGTATTGCTCATTTCGACATAATAGGTGTCGTTTTCTATGCGTCTGACGACGGCGTTCATGATTTCGCCCTCGCGGTCGCTCATTTCGCTTAAGACCATTTCCTTTCTGATGTCGTTAATTCTCTGCATGATGACCTGCTTTGCGGTCTGGGCGGCTATTCTCGTCAAATCCTTAGGCGTAATTTCCTCGGTGATGATACTTCCGACCTTATATGCCGGGTCGATTTCAACCGCCTCCTCCAAAAGGATTTGCTTATCCTTTTCGGTAATTTCCTCGACGACCTCGCGGTAAGCGTATACCTTTATCGTCGCCTTTTCGGGGTTGAGCCTGACGGCGACGCCGCGGCTTTCGCCGTATTCTTTTTTGTACGCGGAGACAAGCCCCGCCTCGATGGCTTCGATAAGGCTTTCCTTGTCTATTCTCCTCTCTTTTTCCAGCATGTCAAGCGCGAGAAAAAATTCCTTGTTTACCATAAGTAAATTACCTCTTTTCGTCTTAAAATTTATTTTCGGCGGCGACGGTATAGCGGCCGCCGTTAGTTTTTTTGTTTATGCTTATTCAAAGCTTATATGGCGTTTGATTTTGGCTATATCGCTACGGCTAAACGGAACGTCCGCGCCGTTTAGCGTCACGACGATTTTGTCTTGGTCGTAGGCTTTGAGAACGGCGGTATATTTCTTTTTGCCGCCGACGGCGTTGACGAGCGTTATGTCGAGCCTTTCGCCGACCGCGCGTCTAAAGTCTCTCTCGGTCTCTATCGGACGGTCTAACCCGTATGACGAAACGTTGAGAACGTAGGCCGCGCCCTCCGTAGGGTCAAATTCGTCGAGCGGCGCGTCTATGGCGTTATGCACCCTCTCGCAGTCGTCGAGGGTTATCGACCCCTCGTTGCCGATGAATATCGTCAGATTGAGGCTTCCGTATTGCAGTGAAAACGCAACCTCCAAAACCTCGTAGCCCATCGGCGAAACGATATTTTCAATAAACCTCTTTATGTCGTCGGTACTTTTTTTCATCAAATAATCCGCGCTTTTTTTGAAGGCTTTCGCGCCGTCCTTTTCTTTTTTGCTCTTTAAAAAGCCCTTATGCAAAACTTTGGGAGCGGTTTCCCGCTCCCACAAAATCGCACATCTAATCAAGCCTTATACAGTATATCACAAAGCCCGCCGTTTATCAACCCTTTTTAAGCCGTTTTTCAAAAAAAGTTTCAAATGCAAGCTATAAAATAAATAAAACTAAAAAACCTCGTTTTTTATCTCTCATTTTATTTGATTTATTATTTCGCGAAGGCGTTTTTTTTGCTCGTCGTTTAGCATCGGAGCGGTTCTTTGATAAAAGCTTTCGAGGTCGGCGGGCGACAGCGTTCCGTCGCGTTTGCCCTTTTCGACGGCGAGCAATAAGTCCGACATGATGTCGTCGCGGCTCTTGCCGTCATATTTTTTTATGCGCTCTCTAAGCTCGCGCTCTCTTTGCTTGTCGTCGCTCTTGCCGTCGCCGGACGTTTTTTTGTTTTTGATAAAGTTCTTAAAATCCATGATTTTTGTTTCCCCCGATATTAATAATTTATTGCCCCGACGCCGCCGCTTTAACGCAAAGCGGTCTAACGCCGCTATTTCGCGTTTTTTATAATCGCCGCGCGGCGGTTCAATAATATGATATGCTTACATATAATGTAGTATTATAAAAAAATACATATACGGAGAATACTTTTATGGATACTTCAACTATGTTTAATCTCTTTAACAGCCTCTCAAAGGGCGGCGGCGCGGCCGAAAACGGATCTCCCGCGGGGGGCGACATGATGAAAATTATCGAGGGAATGGACAAAAGCGGCTCTATGAAAAACATGTCGGGCCTGTTTAATATGCTCCCGACGCTCATGAAAGCCGCGCCGCAAGGCCCCCCTCCCCAACCGCGTCAAGCCGACGCGCCGAGACCCGCCGCGCCTCCGCAAAACCGCGGATATGAGAGCTACAACACCGGACGGCCGCGCGGCGATTCGGCCTTTGCCGCCGACCAAGCCGCCGCGATGAGACAAAGCCGCGCGTGCAATCGGCGAAACGGCGGCGAACCCGCCCGGTATTCCCCCGATCCGCACCCGCAAGACGGCTATAGCGGATATAATTCCTCCGCGCGCCCCGTCTCTAACGACGGCTGCAACCCGGACGGTCAATATCAAAGCCGCGACGAAAAAAACGGCGGCCAAGCCGCCGCCGACTATCCGCCGCCCGACGACCTGCAATACATAAACACCGCCCCTAAATACAAAACCGCAAAACGAAAACACGGCGCGCCGTATAAGAGATAGCGGTCAGTGACCGGCGACCGCTAAACTAACCACCGCTCACCGACAGCTACTCCGGCAACGGCTCGGCGGATAGTCTGATATATTCGGCGTAGCGGCCGCCGAGCCTCAAAAGCCCGTCGTGCGTGCCGCTCTCGAGGATTTTTCCTCCGTCTATGACGTAGATTTTGTCGGCGTTTCTCACGGTGCCGAGGCGGTGGGCTATGACTATAGCCGTTCTGTCGGCCGATAATTCGTCGAGAGATTTTTGAATTTGCCGTTCGCTTTCGTTGTCAAGCGACGAGGTGGCCTCGTCGAGCAGCAATATCGGCGGATTTTTTAAAAATACGCGGGCGATGGATATGCGCTGACGCTGACCGCCCGACAGTCTCGTTCCGCGCTCGCCGACGTCCGTGTCGTAGCCGGAGGGCAGAGACATTATGAAATCGTCTATATTGGCTCTTTTTGCCGCGTCGATTATCTCTTGATCGGTAGCGTCGGTCTTGCCGTAGGCGATATTTTCTCTTATCGTGCCGTTAAACATATATACGTCCTGTTGGACTATGCCTATGGCGCGGCGCAGAGACTTCAGCGTAAATTCCTTTATGTTTTTGCCGTCTATGAGTATCTCTCCGCCGTCCGCGTCATAAAAACGCGGAAGAAGCGAGCAAACCGTCGTCTTTCCCCCTCCCGACGAGCCGACGAGCGCGATAGTTTGACCCTTTTCGGCGGAAAAGCTTACGCCGTTCAGCACATTTTCGCCGTTTTCATAAGAAAAACTGACGTTCTTATATTCTATTTTACCGTCGCATACCGTCAGCTCGACCGCAGACGGACAGTCCTCCGGTTCGGTCGGGGCGTTTATCACCTCGTCGTATCTCTTAAAGCCGGTATACCCCCGATGAAAAAGCTCGGTAAAATTTATCAGCATTTCTATCGGGCTTATAAATATTCCTATATACAAAAAATACATGGCGAATTCCATAGCCCCGAGGTTGTTTTGCACAAAAAATATCCCTCCGCTGACCAAAGCCGCGATATACAAAAGCCCTTGAAAAAACGAGTTTACCCCGTGATATTTTCCCATGGTCTTGTAGGACAGCGATTTTGTCGAGAGATATTCGGCGTTTGCCGCATCAAATTTTTTGTGCTCGGCTCCCTCGCGGGCAAAGGACTTGATGACCTTGATTCCCAAAAGGCTGTCTTGAACCCCGGCGTTGACGGCGGCGATTTTTTTGCTGTTTTCATAATATATTTTTGACATGTGCCGCCTATTCATGACTATGCTAAAGGCTATCATAAAAAAAACTATGACGGCCAGCACGAGCGTTATATAAGGATTGATCGAGGCGAGAATGACTATCGCCCCGATAATTTTTAACAGCGATATCAAAATGTTTTCCGGCCCGTGATGGGCGAATTCGGAAATGTCAAAGAGGTCGGTGACAAGCTTGCTTATCATTTCGCCCGTATTGTTTTTGTCATAATAAGAAAAGGACAGACGCTGATAGTGATAAAACAGATTTTGACGCATGTCTCTTTCCATTCGCGCGCCCATGACATGACCCCACGACGTGATAAAATATTGACAAAGGCTGCGCAATATATATAATATAAACAACCCGAGCGAAATAAATATGACGGTTTTCAACACGTTTGCGTTGTCGGAAAAAAGCCCGCCCGTCGTTATATATCTCAACACCTGAGGAAAGACAAGGTCAATCGCCGCCACCGCCACCGCGCAAAAAATGTCGGCAAAAAACAAAAGCTTGTAGGGCTTGTAGTAAGATATGAATTTTTTTAACATGATTATTTATTATACAGCTTTGACGGCAAAAAATCAATAAAATCAGGCATTAAATTTTGAGATTGACAAGTCGAAATTCTAAAAGCCGCTCATTTTCTTTCCTTGTCCTTTTATTTCTTTGTATATATTTTTATTAAAACAATGGCGCTAACGCCAACGGATGCAACCCATAAAAGCGAAAGTACTATTATTGCGTCTCGTCTAATATTATGGGGCAAAATGTAATTAGGGTTGCTAACGAGATAATCTACATATAATTCAATTTCTCCGCCCCATGCCTTATGAAGCCATTCCGCACCAGTTTGCCCCTCCAACGTACGCCCTATTTGTTGCTTATATTCTTTCCCGTCAACAACATAGGTTGCAACCGCGTTATATCCGTTATAATCATCCAACGCGACAACCTTAGTCCTATCCCATTTCTCAAAAATCTTAGGATAAAAAATTAG
>JAISRB010000104.1 GCA_031273825.1 Clostridiales bacterium | reverse complement strand
CTTAGAGGCTACGCTAAGCGGCGGCTTTATGTGCTATTATAGCAGAAGCCGCAAGTCGCTTTGGAAAAAAGGCGAGACCAGCGGACATTATCAAAGGGTCGTCGAGGCTTGCGCCGATTGCGACGGCGACAGCCTGCTCTTTAAGGTTTTGCAGGAGGGCGCGGCGTGTCATACGGGCAACCGCAGCTGTTTTTTTAACAGGCTTGACGAGGGGCATTTTCCGAGCTACAAAATTTTGTTTGACATAGCCGCCACCGTAAAGGACAGGAAAAACAACCCTAAGCCCGGCGCGTACACAAACTACCTCTTTGACAAGGGCAGAGATAAGATATGCAAAAAGATAGGCGAGGAGGCCGCCGAGCTTATCATCGCCTCAAAAAATCGCGATAAGACCGAAATCAAAAACGAGGCCGCCGATTTTTTGTATCATATGATAGTTCTCTTAGAAAACGAGGATATGAGCCTTGACGACGTTTTTGCCGTGCTGTCCGAAAGAGAGGGACTGCCTCCGCACCCGAAATACGGCAAATAAAATTACGCTACTATACCGCGCAAATAAAGGTGAGATAAAAAATTTATAGATTATGAGAATAGGAATAAGCAGCGCGTCTTTTTTTAATAAGGAGGTCACCGAAAATTCATTTTCGTTGATGAAAAAACTCGGATTTGACCTCGCGGAAATTTTTTTGACGACCTTTTCGGAATACGAAAAGGACTTTGTCGACGAATTGGGAAGACGCCGCGCCGAAAACGGCGTTGAGGTTTGGTCGGTGCATTCGCTCAATCAGCAGTATGAGCCGGAGCTTTATAACGTCAACCCGAGAACCTACGCCGACGCGGAGTGTTTTTATAGAAAGCTTTGCTACGCCGCGCAGGTCTTAGGCGCGCGGTACTATACCTTTCACGGCCCCGCGCTTTTGAAACGCACGCCGTATAAATTTGACTTTTTGCATCTCGGCGAAAGGTCGCGTAAGCTTTGCGCAATCATAGGCGAATACGGCGCGGAGCTGGCCTATGAAAACGTCCATTGGACGTATTTTTCCACTCCGGAATTTTTTGACAAGCTAAAGGGCTGCGCGCCCGGGCTAAAGGCCTGCCTCGATATCAAGCAGGCCATGCAGTCAAAGATATCCTACGTCGAATATTTGAGGGTCATGAGCGACAGGCTTGTCAACGTCCATCTTTGCGACTACTACGACGACGGGCGGCTGTGCGTTCCGGGGCGCGGAGTATTTGACTTTTGCGGGCTTTTTAAACGCCTTGCCGACGTCGGCTACGACGGCGCGCTGCTTATGGAGTTATATAGCAAGGATTATAACGATTACGGCGAGATAGAGCGCGGCCTCGAGCACCTAAAGGAATGCCTTATAAAAAGCCGTATATAACTGTGATATAGTTGATTTTACTATGTAAAATTTTTTTTAATAACGACAACAAAAAAGACAATAAAGGAGCGACAAAAAACTATGAGAACCGAAAAGAGAAAGCCTATAAGGGTTGATTTCAACAACATGACCTCCGATTTTATCGGCAAAGAGGGCATAACTACGAGAGACTTAAACAAAATAAAGCCCTTGACGGGGCAAGCTTTCGCGGCCTATAAGGACGGGCGCGGCAAGGGAATGATGGGCTGGACGGAGCTGCCGTACAATCAGGCGGACGTCGTCGCGGACATCAAAAAAACGGCGGCGGAGATATCTGAAAAATATGAAAATTTTGTCGTTTTGGGAATCGGCGGCTCGGCTCTCGGACCTTTTGCCGTCTTTAACGCGCTGTGTCATTTGAGACACAACGACCTCCCTAAGAGAAAGAGAAAGGGGCCTAAATTTTTTGTCGAGGACAACGTAGACCCCGAGAGAATGGCGGCGTTGTTAGACGTAATAGACGTATCAAAAACCGTCTTTAACGTCATAACAAAGAGCGGCTCGACAAGCGAGACGATGAGCCAATATCTCATAATCTCCGACCTTCTCAAAAAGAAAATCGGAGACGGCTGGAGCGGACATATAATCGCGACCACAGACGAAAAAAACGGCAACCTCATCAAGCTTGCCGAGGAAAACGGATTCAAGACGTTTTTTGTCCCGTCAAGCGTAGGGGGACGCTTTAGCGAGCTGTGTCCCGTCGGGCTTCTGCCCGCCGCCGTTCTCGGCATAGACATAGACGAAATGCTTGCGGGAGCGGAATATATCGACGGGGTGTGCGCGGACAGCGACGATATCTATAAAAACGCGGCCTTAATGAACGCCGCCATGCAATATATCGCCATAAAAAAGGGCAAAAATATTTCGGTAATGATGCCTTACGCCGACAGCCTCAAATATATGGCCGATTGGTATTGTCAGCTTTGGGGCGAAAGCCTCGGCAAGGAAAAAAGCCTCGACGGCGGAAACGTATACGCCGGTCAAACGCCTGTCAAGGCTCTCGGCGTCACCGATCAGCACAGTCAGGTTCAGCTATATATCGAGGGGCCTTTTGACAAGGTCATAACCCTAATCGCCGTGGAAAAATACAGAAAGACCGTCAAAATCGCCGACGGCTGCGAGCGGTATCCGAACGTCAGCTTTCTCTGCGGCCACACCTTAAACGAGCTTATCACCAACGAGAGAATAGCCACCGAATACGCCCTTCAAAAAGCGTCGAGACTCAACCACACGATAATTTTGCCGTCCGTCAACGCCTACACGATAGGTCAGCTAATAATGTTCTTTCAGATAGAGACGGCCTATCTCGGCGCGATGCTAAACATAGACGCGTTTAATCAGCCGGGCGTAGAGGCCGGCAAAAACGCGACATACGCGCTCTTCGGAAGAAAGGGCTTCGAGGAAAAAAGAGCCGAAATCGAGGCTTCTCCAAAAAAGAAAAGAAAGCTTATAATATAGCCGGCTCTATAGCGCGGCGTTTATACATGTCAACTATAATGCATATGCGAGGTTTTTATGAAGATTTTGAGTTTGAACGGGCAGTGGCAATTCAAAGAAAAGAATTCGTCCGAATGGCTGCCGGCCAAGGTTCCCGGGAGCAACTTTAGCGACCTTTTGGCGAACGGCGTAATTTTGGACCCGTTTGTCGGCGTCAACGAAAAAGACAAGACGGTGCAGGAGGTCGCCCTCCGCGATTGGGAATACAGGCGCGAATTTTTTGTCGACGACGACTTTTTGCGCGCGGAAAATATCGAGCTTGTCTGCAATTCGCTTGACACGCTCGCGGACGTGTTTGTCAACGGCGAGAGGGCGCTTTCGGCAAAAAACATGTTTAAGCGTTATACGGTCGACGTAAAGCCGCTTTTGGTCAAAGGAAAAAACGACATTTGCGCCGTCTTTTATTCTCCCGTCGAATACGCCAGAGGCTGTAAGGAAAAATATAAATTGGCGTCAAGCTTTGACGCCGTCGCTCCCGCTCAATATATCAGAAAGGCTCAATATCACTTCGGCTGGGATTGGGGGCCGTGGCTGCCTCCGTCGGGAATTTCGGGCGATATTTACCTCAGAGCCTTCGGCTCGGCGATTTTGGGCGGAGTTTTGTTTAAGCAAAACCATAGAGAGGACGGCGTAGAGCTAAGGGTTCGCGCCGATTTTGACACGAGAGGAGAGCAAAACGGCAGACTTAGCGTCAAGCTCGAAATAATTTCTCCGTCGGGCGAGACGCGGATAGAAAACGCGGAGACCTTTGACGGCTTTGCCGAGACGGCCGTACTCATCAAAAACCCCGCAATCTGGCAATCTAACGGAATAGAAAAGAGAGAAACTCAGCCGTTATACCGCGTCAACGTCTATTTGTCGTCGTCGGGCGCGGTCGTCGATTCAAAATGCTACGACATAGGCCTGAGAACTATAGAGCTTGATTTATCCCAAAGCAAGTGGGGCGAAAATTTTGCCTTTAAGGTCAACGGCAGAAGAATTTTTGCCAAAGGGGCAAATTGGATTCCGGCCGATTCGTTTGTCGAGCGCGTCTCATACGACAAGCTTGACCGTCTGATAAGAGACATGAGAGACGCAAATATGAATATGGTGCGCGTTTGGGGCGGAGGCTTTTACGAAAGCGACGATTTTTATAGCTTGTGCGACAAATACGGCATACTCGTATGGCAGGATTGCTGTTTTGCGTGTCAGCCCTATCCGCTTACGCAGGACGAATTTGTCGACGACATAGAGGACGAAATTTATTATAATATCGAGCGCATAAGACACCGCGCGTCTCTCGCCGTCTATTGCGGAAACAACGAGATAGAGCAGATGTCGGTCGCGTGGCGGTTCAATAAGCCGCTAAAGGAGGCGACGCGCAAATTCTTTTATGAGACCCTCCCCGGCTGGATAAGAAAAAAGGACGCGGTCACCCCCTATAGGCCAAGCTCGCCGAGCGGCGCGGGCTTTTTGGACGGCGTAAACAGCGAAACCGCCGGCGACACGCATTTGTGGCGCGTATGGCACGGACTCAGTCCGTATTCGTATTACCGCAAGGTGTATACAAATTTTTGCTCCGAATTCGGAATGCAATCGCTGCCGACGATGAACACGATAAAAAAATTCTCGACGCCCGACGACTACGATTTGGCGTCTCCCGTCATGAAAAACCACCAAAAAAACATGGCGGGCAATTCGATAATGAA
>JAISRB010000092.1 GCA_031273825.1 Clostridiales bacterium | reverse complement strand
ATCATGCTCAAACATATAGCAAGCAACGGCAGTCGGGAAACTAGAGTTAAAGCAATTCTTTCCCCAGTGTTTATCCGTTGAGCGGTTTGAGCGCTTTATCCCAAATAATCCCGATGACGTTAACACTTTATCTGATATACGCTTAGCCATTTTCAATCTCCGTATATTTCATATTTTTTGACGTCAATGTATTGACGCCACTATAAAACTGTGATATAATTAATATATTATATCATGATACGCGCCGAAAGTCAAGGAGGAAACGGAAAAATGAAGAAAATAGCTGATTTGTTTGCGGGGTGCGGCGGTCTATCGCGAGGATTCCAAGACGCGGGATTTGAGTTTGTAGGCGCGTTTGAGTATTGGGAAACCGCAGCCGCTTGTTATGAAGCCAATTTTAATCACCCTGTTTTCAGAGAGGACTTGTTCGACATCCATGTCATACTACCAAAAATCAAAGCTCTGAATCCCGACATTATTATCGGCGGCCCCCCCTGTCAGGACTTTTCTCACGCCGGAAAACGCGTGGAGGACAAGCGTGCCGCTCTAACCGAGGCATACGCTAACATTGTTGCCGCAATCCGCCCGAGATGGTTCGTCATGGAGAACGTAGACCGCGCTCAAAAGAGCGGCACGTATGCGACGGCGAGAGCAATTTTTAAAAACGCGGGTTATGGGTTGACCGAAATCGTACTTGATGCGAGTTATTGCGGAGTTCCTCAAAAGCGCAAGCGTTTTTTCTGTATTGGTTCGCTTGACGCCGTCGACGGTTTTCTATCAGATTATATAACTGCTAACCTAAGCGATACAGAAACGACCTTACGTGACTACTTTGGCGAGTCTCTTGATTTCGAGTATTACTACCGCCACCCACGCAATTACAACCGTCGCGCCGTATACTCAATAGATGAGCCATCGCCGACCGTCAGAGGAATGAATCGTCCCGTGCCGCCCGGCTATCCCGGTCACCCGAACGACGCGAGAGCGTTAGACAAATCGATTCGCGCTCTGACTACGCTCGAACGCGCCTTGATCCAGACGTTTCCGCCGAATTTCAAATGGGCTGGCAACAAGACGGAAATGGAGCAAATGATTGGTAACGCCGTACCCGTAAAACTCGCGGAGTTCGTTGCGAAAGCTTTAGCGCGCTACATCGACGAGTGTGAGCGACAGATTAACTATTTGGCATTCTCCAACTGGCTGACGCATGCACAACCGCTTTGCGAGCGCACCTGCCGCGACACCGTATCGCGTCTAAAACGCGCCGCCGCGATTTGCGCTTTGCCCTCTGTACCGGATGCATATTACCTGTTCACACTCGAACAAGCGGCTGATTATCAATCGCTTGTGCCGACCGTGCGCTCGCAATTGAAACGTGCTGTTTCACTGTACGCCGACTATTGCTCGGCTCAAACCG
Organism: Clostridiales bacterium; assembly: GCA_031273825.1. GTDB lineage: Bacteria > Bacillota > Clostridia > Christensenellales > JAISNN01 > JAISNN01. Next base: position 50,746 of record JAISRB010000092.1, on the reverse strand, counting down.
CTAATGGCTGACGTATTCGTTCCGGAGATGCGCTCCGTAGTTATGAGCAAAGTACGCTCAAAAGGCAACAAGTCTACTGAATTGCGACTGATTGAGCTATTCAAAGCGGCAGGTTTGACGGGGTGGCGACGCAATTATCCCGTCAAGGGCAAACCCGATTTTGTGTTTCCCAAATTGCGCGTAGCTGTGTTCGCAGATGGGTGTTTCTGGCATGGTCACGACTGCCGCAACACTCGCCCCACCGCTAACTCTGATTACTGGGCGGCGAAACGCGAGCGCAATATGCGCCGCGACATTGAAGTTGTGGCAAGGTTCGAAACTCGCGGTTGGCGCGTTCTCCGTATATGGGAGTGCGAGCTTAAGAAAAATAACAAAGCGGCAACGTTGGAGCGGATTAAAAATCTACTCGGATAATTCGTGGGAGTATATTCAAAAACTTATCAAAACGCTTATATCGTTTTTATAATATTCCGTCGACAAAATCCTCGGCGTCAAACGGCAGCAAGTCGGTGATTTTTTCGCCGACGCCGACATAGACGACGGGGATTTCCTTTTCGCAGGCGATCGAGAGGACTATGCCGCCCTTTGCCGTGCCGTCGAGCTTGGTCAATATTATGCCGTCGATGTCGACGGCCTCGTCAAATATTCCGACCTGCGACAACGCGTTCTGGCCGGTGGTGGCGTCGAGAACGATATAGTTTCTCGTGTCGCAATCTCCGTATTCGCGGCCGACGACACGGTTGATTTTTTTTAGTTCCTCCATGAGGTTCTTTTTGTTTTGGAGGCGGCCGGCGGTGTCTACCAAAACGACGTCGGTCTTTTTTGCCTTTGCCGACGAAACGGCGTCAAAAACGACGGCGGCGGGGTCCGCGCCCTCGCCGTGCATAATTATCTTGACGCCGGCCCGTTCGGCCCAAATTTCGAGTTGCTCGGACGCCGCCGCGCGGTAGGTGTCGGCGGCGGCGATGACGACGGATTTCCCTTGGTCTTTAAAAAATTTTGCCAGCTTGCCGACGGCGGTGGTCTTGCCCACGCCGTTTACGCCGGCTATCATTATCAAAAGCGGATAGCTATAGGGCGGCACGTCGTAATCTATTTTTTTTATTATGATTTTTTTTAACAGAGCGCGCGCGGCGGCAGGCTCGGTCACCTTGCTTTTGAATACCTCGGTCTTTAGCTCGCCGACGATTTCGTTTGCGGCGACGGCTCCCATATCGGAAAAAATCAAGGCCTCCTCGAGTCCGTTATAAAAATCGTCGTCAAGCTCGGTTGCCTTGAAGGCCTCGAATATTTTTTTTGAAATGGCTTCCTTTGTCTTTTTTAAGCCCTCGGCTATCTTTGAAAACAATCCCATACCCTATATTTCAACTCCTTAAGCGCTTGCTTTTTCGACGTGCTTGACGGCCTCGCTGAGCTGGACGGAGACCAATTTTGACACGCCCTTTTCCTCCATTGTCACGCCGTAAAGCGTGTCGGCCAGCTCCATTGTCGGCTTTCTGTGGGTGATGACTATAAACTGCGTGTTTTTGCTGAATTTTTTGAGATATTCGGCGAAGAGGTTGGCGTTTGAGTCGTCTAAGGCGGCCTCTATCTCGTCGAGTACGCAAAAAGGCATAGGCTTGAGCTTGAGTATGGCAAACAAGATGGCTATGGCAGTCAGAGCCTTTTCGCCGCCGGAAAGCAGTGAGATATGCTGCAGACGCTTTCCCGGAGGCTCGGCGTATATCTCTATCCCCGCGTCCAAAATATCCTTGCTGTCGCCCGCGGCCTCAAGCGACAGCTTTGCCTTGCCGCCGTTGAAAAGCTGCTTGAATATCTCCTGAAAGTTTGCGTTTATCTTGTCGAATTCCGTCTTGAATCTCTCGTGCATTTCGCCCGTCAATTCGGATATTATCTTTAACAAATCGGCCTCGGCCGACAGCATGTCGTCGCGCTGAGCCGTCATGTCGCCGTAGCGTCCGCTTACCTCGTCATATTCCTCGACGGCGAGCATATTGACGTCGCCAAGCTCGTTTATTTTCCGCTTTAAGCGGTTGATGGCCGTCAACGATTTTTGATGATCGTATTCGTCGGCGCGAAGGGGCAGAGCCGACGCGTAATCGAGAGAATATTCCTCTCTGACCCTCTCCTCAAGCGTATTGACGTCGGAATCAAGACGCTCAAGCGCGCTTTCCTCTCTTATCTTTTTTTCGTTCAGGGCGGCGATTTCCGCGCTTTTTTTGTTGCGCTCCTCCTCTAACTCCGCAAGCCGTTTTTGGTTTTCGGCCTTGTATTCGTCAAGCTTTGACAAGCGTTCCTTTAGCCCGGCGATTTTTTGCCGCTCGCCCTCGCTCATGGCTTCCGCGATAGTCAGACTCTCCTGCTCGTCTGCGGCGGCCTTTATTTTTGACAGCGCGCTCTGCAAAACCGGCAGACGCGTTTGCCCCTCGGCTATCTCCGCGGTCAACGCCGCGGCCGCCGATTCTAAGGACTCCGCGTCCTTTATCAGACGGGAGAGGGTTATTTTTGCCGTCGTTACGGCGGCCTCTAAGGACTCTCTCTCCGCCCGCTTTTGCTCTAATCCGGCGCGGCTCTCCTCGCGCAGGCGGTCTATGCTTTCGCGTCTGGCGGTTATGTCCGATTCAAGCTTGTCTACGCCGTCTATGTCCGCCCTTATCTCATCCATTCTGAGCGACACGGCCTTGCTTTGTCTGTCTAAGGACTGCCTTTCGCCGTCGACGGAGGCAAGCTGCGCGGAGACCTTTTCCAGCCTTTCAAAAAGCGCGGCGTATGCTATTTCGTTCCTTTTGAGCAGCTCTTCCTTTTGGGCGATTGCGTTTTTTAGCCCCTCGACGTCGGTCAAGGCCTTTTGAATGGCTCTTTCGAGAACGGCGTAGCCCTCTCGGCTCTTGTCTAAGCTCTCCTTTGCCGCGGCGATATTTCTGTCGCGGCTTATAATGTCGGCGTTGTTGTCCGACCTTCTGCTGCCGCCGGTTATCGCGCCCCCCGGGGTAAATACGTCGCCGTCTAAGGTGACTATCCTAAAGGCGTAGTCGTATCTTTTTGCCATCATAATGGCCGTGTCTATGCGGTCAACTATGACGGTTCTGCCGAGTAGACTGCGGATTATTCCGCTAAATTTTTTATCGTATCCGATAAGCTCCGACGCGACGCCGAAGCAACCGGGAATTTTGGCGATTTCGTCGTATTCCCTCTCCAAAAAACGCGGTTTGACACTCGAAAGCGGCAGAAAGGTAACTCTGCCGTAACGCTTTTCTTTGAGATAATCGATGAGATATTTCGCGTCCTCCTCGTCGTCGACGACTACGTTTTGGAGGGCCGCCCCGAGCGCGACGTCGATGGCCTGCTCATATTTTTCCTCTACCTCGATTAGCTCCGCGACGACACCGCGGTTGCGTTTTTTTATGTCGGCGTTGGTTTTGCCGTCCGTCATGAGTTTTTTTACCGGATAGCTAAAGCCCTCGTATTGGCTTTTGATATCCTCGAGCATTTTTAGCTTGGTTTCTAAGGCGGTTATCCTCCCGCTCAACGAACGGCTTTCGTCCTGCGCCTTGTCGATTACCTTGCGTTTGCCGCTATATTCCGCGTTGAGCCTTGTCAGCTCGTCGGCGTCCGCGTCTATCGCCGATTTTACGCGCGCCGTCTCCCCGTCAAAATTCCGCTTTATTTCCGACAGCGACAAGACCGACGCCTCAAGCTCGGCTATTCTCTTTGACATGACCTCGCGATTGCCTCTCAAAAGCTCCTCTTCTTTCAAAAGCTGCGACATATTCGACTTGATATCCGACAGCCGCGCCATGTTTTCGATTATGCTTTTATTGGAATTCTCAATATCAAGCTCTCCCTCGCCGAGGCTTTCCTTCAGCTCGGACAGCTTGCCGTCGTCCCGCTCTACCGCCGATTTTTCGCGCTCCGCTTCGGCGGCGGTTTCCGCGGTCTTTGAGCGTATCGCCTCGATTTTCTCTCTCTTTTGTTCGAGGGCGGCCTTTAGCGCGTCTATATCTCCCGATACGCGGCTCTCCTCGGAGCGGAGGTTGTTGAGCCGCTCGTTTGCAAGCTTTAGCTCTCCCGCGTTTTTTTCCGCCTCGACGAGATAGGCGGTCAGCTCCTCTCTCAGCCGCGCAATCTCGGCGTCCGCGTCGCCTATTCCGGCAAGACGCTTGTTAAACGCCGCGACTATCGCGTCGTGCGCCTCCGTCTCCGCCTTGATTCCCGTCTCCGTCAAGAGAAGGGCGGCGTTTATCGCGTCCTTTTCTCTGGCGTTGTTTTCATACTGATATATATAGGCGTTGACCTCGTTAAGCTTTAGTTCGTCCTTAAATTCGCGGCATTTTCTCGCGTTTTCCGACTGCTTTTTGAGCGGCTCAAGCTGTCTGAAAAGCTCGCCCATAATGTCCTCGTGCCGGCTAAGGTTTTCGCGTGTTCTCAAAAGCTTACGTTCGGCCTCGACCTTTTTGCTCTTAGACTTGGCGATTCCCGCCGCCTCCTCAAATATGTTGCGCCGATCGTCGGGCTTCGCGCTCAATATTTCGTCTATTCTCCCCTGCCCGATTATGCTGTAGCCCTCGCGGCCTACGCCCGTGTCGCGCAAAAGGTCGACGACGTCCTTTAGCCTGCAGGCGTTGCGGTTAATCAAATATTCGCTGTCTCCCGAGCGGTCGAGTCTACGGCCTAAGACAAGCTCGTCAAAGTCGATGTTAAAGGTTCTGTTTTTGTTGTCAAAAAACAGCGAAACCTCGCAATAAGACGTGGATCTTCTGTTTTCCGTTCCGTTAAAGATGACGTCTTGCATGTGCTTGCCGCGCAAGGTCTTTGCGCTCTGCTCGCCCAAAACCCATCTTATAGCGTCGGCAACGTTGCTCTTGCCGCAACCGTTAGGCCCGACGATAGCCGTGACCTCGCTGTCAAATTCAATCTTTGTCTTGTCGGCAAAGGACTTAAAGCCCTGCATCTCTATCTTATTAAAATTCACCGTTCGCGTTCCTCTTTTCGTTATGTGGGACTGCTATACCAAAAACGCGCCGCGCGGCTTTCTTAAAAAAAAGCCGCCGCAAGCCGTCATAGTCAGAAATAATTATACCATAAAACAAAAAAAAAGTGTAGCCGTTTTGCGGCTTTTTAATAAAAACTTCAATGTTTACGCATAAAAACTTTTTTTGATATCTAAACGAGCGCGTTGCCCCTAATGAGGGCTTATGCGAATGCGTAACGAGTGCGTTGCCCCTAATGAGGGCTTATGCGAACGCGTAACGAGCGCATTGCCCCTAATGAGGGCTTATGCGAATGCGTAACGAGCGCGTTTCCCCTACACAGGGCTTGCGCGTATGCGTAAGCCCTATAAACCGCGCTTTTTGACACGCTTTGACTATGCGTAAGCACTAAACTTCACTTAGGGCAACCAAAAACCGCGCTTTTTGGTTGCCCCCCTTGACGGACAAAGTCCGCGAAAAGGGGTGAATTGCGGCAATCTTGTTGCCGCAAGAGGGGAAACCCGGCGAGTGTAGCGAACGCGTAACGAGCGCGTTGCCCCTACACAGGGCTTGCACGAATGCGCAAGCCCTATTAAAAAAACCGAGGGAAAGCCTTCCCAAAAAGTCTTCCCCCGTTTTGTACCGTTAATATTAATTTTTTTTAAAAAGCCGCCTCCCGTTAAGCTTCCGGGGTTTCTTTTTTTGCGTCCTCTTCCTCTTGAATTCGTCTTTCGATTCTTTCGAGACGTCCGGCGTAGCCGGCCTTAGTTCCGTCGACAAGCCCGATTTCTATGGCCTTTTTGCAAAGCGCGCGCGCCTCGTAGAGCCTGTCTCCGCGCTCTAATATCATCGTCAAACGCTTGAACGAATAGAGATTAGCCGGATAATTTTGAACGTACTTCAGGCAATAATCGATATCCTCGCGACACTTGGCCTCGCATTTATCGAGAATTCCCTCTTCCTTTCTTCTCGTGAAATATATTCTTATCAGCTTGTCGTTTATTCTTGATATGGCGATCGGGTTGTCGCCGAATTTTTCGACGAGGTAATTATAGAGATTTTCGAGCAAGGCGATTGATATTATCTTTCTGTATCTCGTTATAAAGGTAAACACCAGCCTAAAGAACATTGTGTTGTCGCCGTCTATGACATAGAACGGGAATCTCGGTATGCTGACGCGTCCTCCGTCGATAAATAAATCTCTGAATTCCGACTTTAATTCCTCAGGCAAATCGTGATAATATTCGTCGTGAACAGCCGGTATTTCGACTCTTTCTCCGGTTTCGCTGACATAATACCAACCGTCTTGATACATCCAGCCGTCCGGAATTTCCATTATCGGTCTTTCCTCGGCGTCTTCCTCGTCGTCCGCGCTCTTTTCTTTTAGCGCGGCGGCGGCGGTCTGCTCGGCGATGCGTCTTGCCTCGGCCTCCTCGGCGGCTATGGCCTCGGCCTCCTCCTCGGCGGCTTCTGCGGCGCGTTTTGCCTCCTCGACGGCGACGGCCGCGGCCGCGGCCTCTTGACGCGCCTCCTCGGCGGCCTCGGCGGCTATAGCCTCTTCCTCGGCGGCTTTTGCGGCTTGCGCCTCTTCCTCGGCCTTTGCGGCCTCGGCGGCGGCTATTATTTCAGCTTGCTCTGCGGCGGCCGCTATCGCGGCTTGCGCTTCTGCGGCTTGCGTTTCTGCGGCTTGCGTTTCTGCGGCGGCCGCTATCGCGGCTTGCTCGGCGGCTTTTGCGGTCTCCTCGGCTATAGCCGCGTCGTCGGTCGGCTTTGTGTCGGCGGCGACAAGAATGCCCTCGCGCACCTCGCGACCGTAAATCGCATCTTTGACGGCGGCAACGTCTGCTCCGTCCGGATAGCTCGCCGTCAGATTGCATATGCCCAAACGCTTGTCGGCGTAAGCCTCGCCTTTTTCGGCGGCTTGCGCATAAAGCGCGGCGGCTTTTTCCGGATTAGGCGTTACGCCGTGTCCGTTTTCGTAGCAATAAGCCAAATTGTTTTGAGCCTTGGCGTGACCTTGTCCGGCCGCGTCGGCGTACAGCTTGGCGGCTTTCTCATAGTCTTGCGTCACGCCCCAGCCGAAATAGTAGCAGTTGCCCAAATTGTACCGACCGTTGGCGTTGCCCTGCTCGGCGGCCTTGGCAAATTCCTTATAGGCTTTCTTTTCGTCCTTTTTGACCCCGTAGCCCACGGCGTAAAGCACACCGAGGTTGTTTTCCGCGTCGGCGTTGCCCTTTTTCGCCGCCTTCTCATAGCTCTTAACGGCCTGCTCATAATCGCGCTCGACTCCGAGACCCTTTTCTCTGGAGACTCCGACGACAAGCAACGCGTCGGCGTCGCCCATGTCGGCGCGCGCCTCATACAGCCCGGCCGCGCTTTCAGAAATGTCCGCGCCGTCCGGATAACCGGCCCGCTCCTTGCAGATTCCCGCTTGCTTTGCCTTGTAGCCCGACTCGGCGGCTTTCTTTTTCCACTTGTCGGCCTCGGCTTGATTTTTTGCTACGCCGTAGCCCTTTTCATAACAGTCGGAAATATTGTTTTGAGCCTTAGGCGAGCCTTTTTCGGCGGCCTCCAGATAGCACCCTGCGGCTTTCTCATAGTCTTGACCGACTCCGAAACCGCTATAGTAGCAATTGCCCAGATTATAAAGCGCGTCGGCGTTGCCCTGCTCGGCGGCTTGGATATAAAGCGAAACGGCTTGCTCGGGATTTTTTTCTACGCCCTTGCCCGTCGCATAGCAGTTTGCAAGGTTGTTGGCGGCGTCGGCGTTTCCGTTTCCGGTCGCCGCAGCGTACCACTTGGCCGCCTCGGCATAATCCACATCCGAGCCTAAGCCCTTTTCGTTGCAAACGCCGACGATAAGCTGAGCGACTGCGTCGCCGTTTTGGGCGGCGGCGGAGACGACGTGCAGCTGTTCGACTTCGACGTTGACATAATTCGGTTCGGCGGTTTCCTCGTCCGTCGCGGCGACCGCTCCGCCTGCGACAACTCCGCCGACAACGCCGTCTAAGTAGGTCTCGCTCTCGGCGGATTCGTCGAGAACAAGCGTGTCGACGGTTTTTTGTCTCGCCGCGCCCGCGAGCTGTTTGTGTCTAAGCGTTATGATAAAGCGTCCCAAATAGTAGAACAAAAGACCGAGCCCCGCCGCGACGGCTAACGCCCACAAGAGGTTTATCGTCTTGTTTACTCCGATTTGGGCTTCGACCCAAATCGGGTCGATAAATTCGTAGACATACGTCTTAGCCGCGAGCGCGACGATGAGTATGACCATAAAGTAAAGATACGGAACGACCAACCAATAAAACGGGTCGTTTTTTTGCATCCTTTTTTTGTCTGTCGGATAGAACAGCCAAACGGCAAGCATAAACAACGGCAAAACCGCGTTGTTGTATATGTAAGCTATCGCGACTTCGCCCTTAAACCATTCGGGGCTAAACGGCGGAATGTGTCCCGCAAACGCTATCCAAAATATTAAGGACGCGGCTATCAGATAAGTGACCAGCGCGCCTTGTATTCTCGAGCCGGCAAGCGTTTGAAATGCGCGTTTTTTGCCCGAACCGGAAAGTATTCCGATTCCCGCAAACAGCAACCAGACGCAAGCGGCAAGGTTTACTAACACCGATATATGCGCTAAATATTGCACGCCGTCTTTTGAGGCGACGAGTATGATTTGCACCGCTAAGCCGATAAGCGCGGCGCACACAAGGGCTACCGCCCATAAGTACCTACTCTTTTTCATAAAAATTTGTCTCCGTTTTTTTACTTTTTTGTTTCCTTGTCTATCATTTTTTTGCTGCGTATCGGAGCTGCGGCGCGTAAATATAAATAACGAGGTTCTATACTCCCGATTTTAATATGTACGACTCGACGCCTCCTATTCGTAATTATATATCGTTTTGACAAATAAAGCAAGCATTATTTGCCGTTTTTTCAATTTTTTTTATATTTTTATGCTCTTTTTTGACGTTTTTTGTATTTGAATAACTTTTTTGCGCTATTTTTCACGAAACCGTCGGGCTTATCCTTAGTTTTTAGGCGTTATAGAGGCGCACAAAACATAAAAAACACGGCGGCTAAAACGCCCCTCCGAATCGCCGTCAAAACTCCAAAAGATTTAGTCCGACGCCGTCGTCAAAACGGCGCGAGACGCGGCCGTCAAATATATTTACCGTCATTTCGCAGGTCAGGCTGACGACGGCCTCGTTTAAATGCCCGCCGACTACGTTCCCGTTTTCGTCCGACGCGCTTATGTGAATGTGAATATAGGGCCGCCCGTCCTTTGTCGTTATGCTTCCGTAAAGCGAAACTATCTCCATATCCCTCTCAAAAAGGTTTGTCTTATAGACCTTTGTATCGGGCAAAAACAGCCCCGCCCTCAAACGGTTTATCGCGCCTATGGCGGCGACGCTTCCGAGCGCGACGTTTTCTTTCTCTATTATATTCTCCAATGCGGCGAGAATTTCCTCGCCCTTGTCTATTCTTGCGACAATGTTGTTTGAAAACCTTTTGTATTCCATCGGGAGTTCTCCTTTTTTTAGTGGTTAGTAGGCAGTGGTCAGTGGTCAGTGATTAGTGATTAGTAAACGCATTACAACCCAAACGAAACCGCATGAGCGGACGCCGCCGGCCGCCCGAAAACAACGGTATAATACGCTGTAGCTGTCGGCTACGGTATATTATTATGCTACCACAACCTCATAAAAAACGCAACTAAAAAATAATATTCCGCAAAAAACGGAAAATTTTAAAAAAACGTATTGACATAAAAAACTTTTTTTGCGCATTTAACGCCCTTATTTTATTTATGGTTGTCGATTTCTTGACAAAACGCGTCTTTTAGGCTATACTTTTCTTATTATGGATTTTTTGGCAAATTTTGAGTTTTTGTTTGAGGCTATCAACGCTATAACATGGCGTCAGCCCGTCATGTGGCTTATCGGCTTCGCGCTGATTTATCTTGCAATCAAGCGCGATATGGAGCCGATGCTGTTGCTGCCTATCGGCATAGGCTGTATACTCGTCAACATGCCCTTTACTAACGTCTTGAGCGACGAGGGCGGCGCGGGTATAATTCAATGGCTGTTTGAGGTCGGCATAGACGCGTCGGAGGCCATGCCTATATTGCTCTTTATCGGCATAGGCGCGATGATAGACTTCGGGCCGCTGATATCCAACCCAAAAATGATGTTGCTCGGCGGCTTTGCGCAGCTCGGCATATTCATAACCATACTTTTGGCGTGTCTGACGGGCGCGTTCGGCTTGAACGATGCCGCGTCTATCGGCATAATCGGCGCGGCCGACGGCCCGACGTCGATTGTCGTGGCAAAGGCCTTGGGCAGTCAATATTTAGGGCCTATAACCATTGTGGCTTATTCTTATATGGCGTTGGTGCCGATAATTCAGCCGCCGGTCATCAAGCTCGTCACGACAAAAAAACAGCGGCTTATCAGAATGGACGATCAGGTAATAAAACCCGTTCCGAAATCCGTCAAAATACTCTTCCCTATCGTCATCACCGTCGTTTCGGGTCTTATCGCGCCAAAGAGTCTGGCTCTCATCGGCTTTTTGATGTTCGGCAACCTGCTAAGAGAATGCGGCGTATTGAATCAGCTGTCGAGGACGGCTCAAAACGAGCTTGTCAATCTCATAACCCTGCTCCTCGGCATAACAATCTCCTTTCAGATGCAGGCCGCGTCGTTTTTGAACGTCAATACGCTCATAATAGTCGGCCTCGGTCTTTTTGCCTTTGTCTTTGATACAATCGGAGGAATACTATTCGCCGACTTTATGAATTTGTTCCTCAAAAAGAAAATCAACCCGATGATAGGCGCGGCGGGAATATCGGCGTTTCCTATGTCGGCGAGAATAGTCCACAAGCTCGGAAGAAAGGAAGACCCGACAAACTATCTGCTCATGCACGCCATAGGCGCGAACGTCTCGGGACAGGTCGCCTCGGCGATTGTCGGCGGTCTCATTATAGCCTTGGTGCTGGCGTAAGCTCAAAAAATTATAATATAAGGAATAAAAAGAAATGCTTGTCATGATAAATTCAATCTTATCCGCGGTTTTATCGGCGGAGGAATACGCCGGTAATTTATTAAAATCGCTCGAAATCTTTTGGAAGGGGCTTTTGGCTATTTTTATAGTCATCTGTCTGATAATCGGCGCGACCTACGCCCTAAAACGGACAATCGAACGGCTCGAGGCCCGAAAAGCCGCCGAGGCGGACGCCGAGGCCGAGGCCGAAGCGGAAGCCGCCGACGCGGAAGAGCGGTAGATAAGAGCGGGAGGTTTTTTTATGGATTACAAAAAGGCTTACGCCGAATGGCTTGCCGCGCCCCTGACCGAAGAGCTAAAGGCGCAGCTCGCCGCAATCGCCCGAAACGACGACGAAATAAAAGACGCCTTTTACGGCGATTTGGAGTTTCGTACGGCGGGAATGCGCGGAATAATCGGGGTCGGCCCCGCGCGCATGAACTACCTGACGGTAAACCGCGCCACAAAGGGGCTTGCCGGCTATATTTTATCTCTCGGCCGCGAATACGCGGAGCGCGGCGTGGTCATAGCCTATGACACGCGGCGTTATTCGTTTGAATTCGCGCTGTCGGCGGCGGGAGTGCTGTCAAAAAACGGCGTCAAGGCCTTTCTCTTTGACGACGTAAGACCCGTGCCCGTCGGCTCTTTTGCCATAAGACGCTTAAACGCCGCGGCGGGAATAATCATCACCGCAAGCCACAACCCCAAGGAATACAACGGCTATAAGGTATACGGAGACGACGGGGCGCAAATGTCGCCGGAGGCGACGGATAAGGTCGTCGGATATATCGCAAAGGCCGGCTATTTTGACGTCGGCTCGGCCGACGTCGGCGGCATAACAAAGAACGGCATAAAAGGCCGCGACGGCCTAAAGATAGACAAAAACATAACCGTCATAGGCAAAAGCGTCGACGACGCTTATTATTCCGAAATATTAAAGCTCACGCTGTCGCCCGACGCGGTCAAGGCCGTAGGCAAGGACGTAAAGCTCGTCTACACTCCCCTTCACGGCTCGGGATATGTTCCCGTGACGACGATTTTAAAGGCTATCGGAATCAACGCGTCGGTGGTAGACGCGCAAAAAGACCCCGACTTTGACTTTTCGACGGTGTCCGCGCCCAACCCCGAGCAGCCCGACGCGCTAAAGCTGGGCATAGAGCTTGCAAAAAGCATAGGCGCAAGCGTCGTCATCGGCACAGACCCCGATTGCGACAGAATGGGCGCGGCTCTAAAGACCGACGGAGGCTATACGCTCCTGACGGGAAATCAGACGGGCGCGTTGCTTCTCGATTATATTTTGACGAGAAAGACGCAGACTAATACCCTGCCAAAAAACGCCGCCGCCGTCAAAACCATAGTCACAACCGAGCTTGCCGCAAAAATCGCCGAAAGCTACGGCTGCCAAATAGTCGACGTACTGACGGGCTTCAAGTTTATCGGCGAAAAGATAAAGGAATGGGAGGACGGCTCGCATACCTTTATATTCGGCTATGAGGAAAGCTACGGCTATCTGTCCGGCACGCATTCGCGCGACAAGGATGCGGTCGTCGCCTCTATGCTCTTTTGCGAAATGGTTTGCTATTATCAGCATATCGGCGTAAGCGTACTCGAACGCCTCGACGCGCTCTACAAAAAATTCGGCTATTTTTGCGAAAAGAATCTTTCGATAGCCTTTTCGGGAGCCGACGCGATGCAAAAAATGTCCGACGCTATGACTCGCCTGCGCAAAGCTAAGACCGACTCGTTCGCCGGCTGTTCCGTCGCCTTTACCGACGATTATCTGTCGGGAATGCGCGTTCTCAAAAACGGCGAAAAACGCCGCATAGACCTGCCCGAAAGCGACGTTTTATATTACGGCTTAGAGGGCGGCGGCTTTATATGCGCAAGACCGAGCGGCACAGAGCCTAAGCTCAAGCTCTACGTTTCCGTTTCGCGTGAAACCCCCGAGGCCGCGGACGCAAAGGCCGACGAGCTGTTAAAAAGCGTCAAAATTTGAATTTTGGAATTTTAAAGAGAGGTTATAACCAATGAAACCCGATTACGACTTTAAAGGCATAGAACAAAAATGGCAGGAAATTTGGGAGACCCAAAGGGTTCATGAGGCCGTAGACTTCGGCGTTAAGCCCAAGTTTTTCGGGCTTATAGAGTTTCCTTATCCCTCCGGGAGCGGTCTGCATATGGGGCATCTCAGAGCGTTTACTTCTCTCGAGATAGTTTCGCGAAAACGGCGGCTCGAGGGCTATAACGTGCTGTTTCCCATCGGCTTTGACGCCTTCGGTCTGCCTACCGAAAACTACGCCATGCAGACGGGGCGGCACCCGAGAAGCGTCACAGACGACAACATAAAAACCTTTACCTCTCAGTTAAAGGCTCTCGGCTATTCGTTCGACTATTCGCGCGTCGTCGACACTACCGACAAGGACTATTACAAATGGACGCAATGGATATTCGTTCAACTCTTCAAAAAGGGTCTGGCCTACAAAAGCACGGCCTACGTCAACTATTGCGAAAAATGCAAGGTCATTTTGGCCAATGAGGAATCGCAGGGCGGCGTGTGCGACCGCTGCGGCTCGGACGTCATTCAAAAGGAAAAGGACGTGTGGTTTCTCAAAATCCGCGACTACGCCGAAAGCCTGCTCGACGGGCTTGAAGGGCTCGACTATCTGCCGCGAATCAAGACCGAACAAATAAACTGGATAGGCAAATCGGAGGGCGCGGAAATCGATTTTGCCGTCAAGGGCGGCAAGCCCGGTCAAAAGCTCCGGGTATTCACGACGCGAGCCGACACGCTCTTTGGCGTAACCTTTATGGTCGTCGCGCCCGAACACCCGATTATCGCCGAAAACGCCGGCTTTATTTCTAATCTCCGGCAGCTTGAGGACTATCGCGCCGAAACCCGCAAAAAAAACGAGTTTGAGCGCGCGCACGTCAACAAGGACAAAACCGGCGTCAAAATTCAAGGACTAACCGCCGTCAATCCGATAAACGGCCTCGAAATCCCCATATTCATAGCCGATTACGTCACGCCCGACTACGGAACGGGCGCGGTCATGGCGGTTCCCGCCCACGACACGCGCGACTACGAGTTCGCAAAAAAGTTTGACCTGCCGATCGTCGAGGTCATAGCCGGCGGAGACATAAGCCGCGAGGCCTACACCGACATTCAAAACGGAGTCATGGTCAACTCGGGCTTTCTCAACGGATTGTCGGTAAAGGAGGCCGGCAAAGCCGTCGTCGGCAAACTGACCGCAGACGGCATAGGCTGCAAAAAAATCAATTATAACATGAAAGACTGGGCGTTTAACCGCCAACGCTATTGGGGCGAGCCTATTCCTATAATATACTGCCCGAAATGCGGCGCGGTGCCCGTTCCCGAGGCCGACCTGCCCGTCGTACTGCCGCCGCTTGACCGCTACCGCCAGTCGGAGACGGGCGAATCGCCGCTCGCCGGAGTTAGCGACTTTGTCAACTGCAAATGCCCCGTATGCGGCGCGGACGCAAAACGCGAAACCGACACTATGCCGCAGTGGGCCGGCTCGTCATGGTATTATCTGCGCTATATCGACCCCAAAAACCCGAACGCTCTCGCCGATTATGAAAAGCTAAAATATTTCGGCCCCGTCGATTGGTATAACGGCGGCATGGAGCACGTCACGCGCCACCTCATATATTCACGGTTTTGGAATCAGTTTTTGTACGATATCGGCGTAGTTCCCTTTAGAGAGCCTTACAAAAAGCGCACCGCGCAAGGTCTCATTTTGGGCGAGGACGGCGCAAAAATGTCAAAATCTCTCGGAAACGTAGTCAGCCCCGATTCCCTCGTCAGAGATTTCGGAGCGGACGTGATAAGACTCTATACCATGTTTATAGGCGATTATGAAAGCAGTATTCCGTGGTCTAACGCCGGGATAATCGGCTGCCGCCGGTTTATCGAGCGCGTATACAATTTGCTCGATATCGCCGACCTGTCGCAAGACTCAATTTCTCAAAAACGCGAGGGCGCGGTCAACCGCCTGATAAAAAAGGTCTCCGAGGATATCGAATGTCTCAAGTTCAATACGGCTATAGCCGCTATGATGACCTTTTTAAACGAGGTAACGTCGGAAAACGCGATAACCAAGGGCGAGCTTAGAATTCTCCTCCTCCTGCTCTACCCTTTCGCGCCGCACATATCCGAGGAAATCAACGAGCTTTTGGGATATTCGACTATACTCGCAAAATCCGATTATCCGAAATATGACCCGTCAAAGCTGACAGACGCCGAAATAGAGCTGCCCGTACAAATAAACGGAAGGCTCAAAGGAACAGTAAGAGTCGCCGCCGAGGCAAGCCTCGACGAGGTAAAGGCCGCCGTAAGAGCCAACCCCGCGCTGTCCGCGCTCTTGTCGGGCAACGCCGTAAAAAAAGAAATCTACGTGCCTAAAAAAATATTAAACCTTATAATTTAAAAAAAAACGGCAAGCGCACAAAAGCTTTTTTTTGCGCAGTTGCTCCGTTATTTTAATCGGGCTTGCCAAAAACCGCGGTTTTGGGCAAGCCCCGTGGGCGCATAAAGTCCGCTCTTATGAAAAACCCCTCGCCGGCTTAACGCTAACGAGGGTTTTTCATATAGAGAGAAGGAAAGTAAGCTAATTTATAGTTGCCGAAAGTCTTTTGTGTTTCAGCCTTATATTTATTTTAACACATATATTAACCCTTGTCAATAGGCATTTAAAAAAAAGTAAAAAATTTTATCGCCTATGCCTAAAGAACGGGCTTAATTACTATACCTTTCAACCGCTTTTGTGATATAATAAGCGTATGAATTTCACACGGTTATTTAAACAAATTGCGCCGGACGAGATATGCGACAACGTGTTTACGTTGGTAGGAAAAGCTTTTCCCGTTGTCACAGCGGGAAAAATAGAGCGTTACAACTCTATGACGGCAAGCGGCGGCGGCATGGGAATGCTTTTTATGAAACCCGTTACATGGTGTATTTTTCCGTCGAATCGTTATACGCTCGAATTTATTAAAAAAGAACGAACCTATACGCTGTCGTATTTTCCGGATGAATATAAAAAGCAAGTCCTGTTTTTGGGAAGCAAATCGGGAAAAGATAGCGAAAAAATGAAGGAGGTCGAACTAACAGGCGTTCAAACTCCGTCCGGAAACATGTCGTTTGCCGAAGCAAGGCTTATTATCGAGTGCAAATTAAAGCAAGCGACGACGGCTCGCCCCGATGATTTTTTTGAACAAGAAACCAAAGACCGCATAAACGAAGCCTATAAGCAAGCCGGCGTTTACCGCGAATACGTATTCGGAGAAATAACTCACGTTTGGGTAAAAAATAAAAACAACAAACCGGGCATGAACGACTTAAAAAACAACATAGATAAAATTCACACGACGGAATTGGGGTTGAGCGAATAAGGCGCAATCTTAATTTGACGACGGACAACGTCGTTTCGCGGCGCAAGGACGCGACAACGGCGGCGAATATTATAATCCGTCGGGGCAAGAATCTCTATGCTTACAAAACCGACGCGGCGATAACCGTCAATGCAAAAAGCCTTACGATTATCACGGCGCACAAAATAAGAGGCGGATAGTCAAAAAAAAAGAAAAAAGCCTTAAAACAATTGTTTTTCGGGCTTTTGGGGTGTTTTTGGTGGGAACAACAGGGCTCGAACCTGTGACCCTCTGCTTGTAAGGCAGATGCTCTACCAACTGAGCTATGCTCCCGGAATGGTATTATAAATCAAGGCAAGCGCCGTGAATTATCGTACCGTACAAAAAAAGAGGTGCTTTATGAGGAAACGCCGCTAAGGCGTTCTTTTGACATAAAACACGGTTTCAAAGAAGTGGTGACCCTAGGGAGGTTCGAACTCCCGTTACCGCCGTGAAAGGGCGATGTCTTGACCACTTGACCATAGGGCCGTGTGGTAGCGGCGGTCAGACTCGAACCGACGACCTGCCGGGTATGAACCGACTGCTCTAACCTGCTAAGCTACGCCGCCAAAAAAATAAAAGAATAAAAAAATGGTTGCGGGGATGGGATTTGAACCTCATGACCTCCGGGTTATGAGCCCGACGAGCTACCCCTGCTCTACCCCGCGACGTAAAAACTGCGACAAACCTTTTACCACACTTTCACAGCCATATTATTTTATACGAAAAAACTATGTTTGTCAAATGATTTGAGGCAAAAAAGATAAAAACCCTGAAATTTAGGCTTTTAAATTTATAAACCGCCCCCGACGCGCTATTTTGAGCCTCCGTAGCGCCGCTCTTGCGTATCCGCTCAAACCTTTTGAACTATAAACCTTGCGGTATTAAACCTCGCAAACCGCCCTCCGCCCTCCGCCCTTGCGTATCCGCTCAAACCTTTTGAACTATGAGCCTTGCCGCGCCGGTCGTTTGAGTTTAGATTCCGCGCCGTTTTTTAACTTTTTTTAAAAACCCCGCAAAAATCTTTTGTTTTTCTCAAAAAATATGATATAATCATATTGTCAATTTTTTTGGGGGTGTGGCTCAGTTGGTAGAGCGATGCGTTCGCAACGCATAGGTCAGGGGTTCGATCCCCCTCATCTCCACCAAAAAAACGCCCCCGCCTTAACCGACGGGGGCGGCTTTTTCGTTTTTGCGGACTTAACCGATCGGTTTCTATGGGGGACGGCAAACCGCCCCCTCTTTGTTCTTTCACTCCTCCGCTTGCAAATCTCGGTTTTTTTGGGAGAGTAGCCGGCAAGCGTCGCACCTATATCCGACAACCGACTCCCCTTTTTTGACCTCCCAATTTTTGCCGCAGGACGGACATTCCTTAGGGGCGGGGTGTTCTTGACAGTTGTCTTTTTTGTCGTAAAAAAAAGACCAATAGTCAAACGATAAAAAATAATAGAACGGCTTTCCCGTCGCTTTTTCAAAGGCCTTGCAGATTTTGCGGCCTTTTTTGGCCAATTGCGAGGACGGGTCGTTTCTCTGCTTAAAGGTAAATTTATCATTCAGACCCGACAGCCACAGCTCCCCGATTGCCTTGCATTCTCTTTCAAATTCGCGAAGCGTATAAAACTCCTCCTCGCCGAATATTTTTGGCAGTCTATAGAGCGGAATCGGAGACATGCAATCGCAACAGGTTATCGGGCTGTCGTCATGGCAAGGGCCGCAATCGAGCATATAACGGCTCGGCGACTCACAGCGGCAAGCCTCCAAGTCCAAGTGCCAATCGTCGCCGAGCGGCTCCTCTAAGCCGATTTCAAATATTTGCCCGACCTTATCACGCCCTTCCGCGACATATTTGTTGTCGTTTGTCCTTGACAGCGCGTCCGCCTCGGGCAAGGTCGCGTGGCAATATACAAAACCGTCCTTGACAAACATGCCGTCATAATCTACTATTTGTCCGTTTTTATAAAGACAGCCCAAATACTCCTCTACTAAATAGACGTCGGCGTCACGGTCAAAATCGTCTTTTTTTGCTCTAAAGCTCAATTTATAATATTTCATGCGGCATTCCTTGTTTTTTATATAAACGCACGGGATAGACTCTTTTGTTTTTTGGGTTAAACAGCATCAACATATATCTTTTTGTGCAGTAATAATTATATAGACCTTCCTCCAAACCGACGGAATTGCGGAAAAGGCTCGCGGCTCTCATTTTGAACGTCCCCTTGATAATCTCATCGCCCTTAAACAAATTATAATCGATTGCATATCTATAATCGTGCATTATCACGTCCTCCGAATCGACGGCCTCTTCCTCTCGGCGCATTCCCGTTATCTGCGCCGGATAGATATCGGCGGTCTTCAAAAAAGTCGTTTTCTTTTTGAATTCCCAACGGAATACCAAAGCAATCAAAGGAATCCACGCCGCCCCGAATAAGCCGATATAAAACAACCAAAATAATTCCTTGTTTATAAAGGCTATAACAATCAAAACGGCGGTCAATACCGTCAAAGCACCTAAGCCGACAACAAATTGAACAACCGTCGGAATGTGCTTTACGGCCTTTTCAAGCTTTCTCTCGCAAACGCCGTCTATCTCTTTTATTTCGGATAAGCACAAACCGATATCCTCGGAAATATCGATTTCGTTAATCAAAACATATTCGTTTGTTTCAAGCTTAACGGTTTTCATTATTCCCCCCGCAAAAAAGCTTCCGCCGCTTGCTTTGCCTTGTCGAGGGTGTCAAAAAAGCTTACGGACATATTGAACTTAGGCGACCAATAATATCCCTCGTCGTCATCATAAAAAAGTTGCTCGCCGTAATATGTATAACAACCGTGTTTAAAAAACACCTCGCAATACCGCGTCTTGTCCTCTCCCCACACGACGGCGACGGTCTCCTCTCTAAACTGCGGCTCGGGCGGAGTTTCTTGCTTTTGAATAAAAACCGGCTCTTGCTTGTTTTTCTTTTTTAGCCTGCACATACCGTTTGCCATCTTAAATAACATTGCAAAAACCCTCGGTTTTCGTTCCTTAGGCGCTTTCAAATTTTTCAAGCACCCTTATCCGGCCGATTATATGACCGTTAAACTCCGCCAGCCTTTCGGCGGGTATCCAATATTCTTTATGCCCGCCCGCCCCGACCGTTTTAATATCGTATTGTTTCAAATATCCGTCGTCAACTTCAAATTCCACAACATAGCCGATATAACCCGAAAGCTTGTCTTTAACGTTCCATTCGCTTGCTATTTGCCGCGCGTATTGCTTATTCACGACCGGGTAAAAAATAGGCTGCCCCTCAAGCCTCGGCGGAAACTCCTTATATCGGCTTTTTTCTATCAAGTCCAATTCCTTTTGCCCTACCGGACGATATAATATCATAGTGCGTTGTTCCTCTCGCGCAAGCCTGAATGCTTTAATACAACATTATTATAAAGCTATAAAAAACTTTTTGCAACCGTTTTTCGGGTGTTTCTCAAAAAAAACTTTTCGATAATATAGCTTGCAAATTAAATTGCCGCACATTTTCAAATAATCTTTATTCTATTTTTTAGCTATTCTTTCGGGCGGCATAGTATAACCCGCCTTGTCAAGTTCTTATACTTCATTATGCGCCGATATGCGTTTACTCTCCCTCCAAAAAAAATGAGCCTTGCGCGTTTTTTATACCGCGCAAGGCTTGTTTTAGTTTGCTTTTTGTTTTGTTGCCGGCGTTATGCCGACGATTTTTTGAAGCTCCGATAAGAGGTTGCCGCCGCCGACCGAAATAGAGCCGACCTTGTCGCAGATTTTCTCTAAGTACTCCAGCTCCTTTAGCTTATAAAGCGTGGCGTTCTCGTCTAAGAGCCTTGCCGTGTTGAGAAGGCTTCTCGTCGAGGCGACCTCCTCGCGGCGGGCGATGACGTTGGCCTGCGCGTTTTTCTCCGCGACCAAAACGGTATTCATAATCTCGCGGATTTCGCCCGGCAAAATTACGTCCTTTAAGCCCGCGCTTGTAAACTCGACGCAAAGCTCCCCGTTTTGGGCTTGAAGCCGCGACAACACGCTTGACGCGATGTTGTCCTTTTGCTCCAAAAGCTCGTCAAAACGAAACTTGCCGATATACTCGCGCAGGGCAAGCTGAGTCACCGTATAAATCCTCTCCTTGTAGTTTTTGACCTCGCTTATCATTTTGACCGCGTCGGTGACGCGGTAGCTTGCGACGAAGTTTACGCGCAGCGACACCTTGTCGGCGGTCAAAATCTCCTGCCCTCCGATATCTAACTCCTGACTTCTCAAATCGACCTTTTCGCAGGTCACGGCGGTCTTTGTGTTCCAGAAATAATACGCGCCCGCGTTTAGGGCGCGGCTAAATTTGCCGTCCAAAAACAACAGCCCCGTCTCGCCCTCGGCGACGATTATCTTGATATAAAGCTCGCGCGGCAGGCGGTTGATTTGCTCCGGGGTCAAGCCCTCGATTTCCGCCTTTGACACGTCAAAAAGCCTGTATGTGACGTTTTGATAGTAGTTGAAGTAAAAATATCTGCCGGCGTCGTGCGCGCCCGCGACTCTGCCCTCCTCAAAGCGAACGGCCACACAGCCGTCGGGTACGTCGATTTTGACGACGTTTTGAGCGAAGTCCTTGTCCGCCATTAAAATTTCCGCGTCGGCGCCCGGCACGTCGATCGGCTTGTCTAAGGGCGCGAATACGCAGGTCTCGCCTAAGAATGGATATATTACGTTTTTGCCGGGCTGCAACAGCCTGCGGTACGCGCCGTTTTTAAATAAAAAGCCGCGCTCGTTTTGCTTGATAATAATTTTCATTTTTCTTGTTCTCCTTTTTTTTGATTTTTAGCGTTTGATAGTTGGACCTTCGGTCAAAGACCCTCGCGGTTTTTTTGCGGGGCGACGGTTTAGCTTGGCGCGGTCTTATCCGGCTTACGCTCCCGATATAACAAAAGCGTTATGGGTATAAGGCGCGACAAGCGGTATCCCCTTGCCGCCGGCAAAAAAGCCGCCGCGCTTGCGCCGAAGGTTTCGGCGCGCCGCCGAAGGTCTTTGCCTAAAATCCGTAGGACAGTCTCTTTCTCAAAAAGAAATTCATTTAGACATGCTGTTACCTCTGAGCTAACCGGTTGCCCGGTGCGGGATTTGAACCCGCGATACTGTCTCTGTTTGAGCCGTTAAGATGTAAGCTAACGGCTAAAATCCGCTATTATCCGGCACACCTAAAACGCCAAAGGCGAAAGGCGCCGCGACGGCTCTTTTTGTCGAAAACCGTCCGCATAGGATAAGAACGAATGTATTTTTGGGGTGCGTTGACCCTTAATACCTTTTTTAGCCCTTGACTACGCCGACGGTTTTTAAACGCGTGACGGCCTTGACAAGGTCTCTTTGATTGTCCATTACTTCGTCGATATTTTTGTACGCAAAGCGGCTTTCCTCGGCGACGTCCGACTTGTCGGCCTTGCCCAAAACCACGCCTTGCTCCTTTAGGTCGAGCATGACCCGTTCGGTCGAAAAATTTTCCATCGCGGCCTTTCTCGAATATTGTCTGCCCGCGCCGTGCGAGCTTGAGCAAAAGCTTTCCGCGTTTCCCAAGCCCTCGACAACGTAGCTAAACGAGCCCATAGCCCCCGGAATGACCGCCCGCTCTCCCGCTCTCGCCCTCGTCGCGCCCTTGCGGTGAACCCACACGTTGGCGTCGTAGTGCCGCTCTATGGCGGCGTAATTGTGATGGCAATTGATTTCGTCGGTATACCGATAGTCGGCGTCCGCGTATTTTTTCATCATGCGGTCAAATATGTCCTTTACGGCTTTTAGCATCAGCGCGCGGTTTTCATAGGCGAATTCTAAGGCGAGATTCATCCAGTCGATATATTGCCGCCCCTCCTCGCTGTCCGTCGGCAAAAACGCCAGCTGCCACTCGTCGGGAACGGGAGCATACCACCTTTCGTTGAGCGCGCGGGCGGCCTTGTGATAATAATCGCATATCTGCTTGCCGAAATTGCGGCTGCCCGAATGTATCATTATCCCCAAATATCCGTCGTCGGATTGCTGAATTTCGATGAAGTGATTGCCGCCGCCGAGCGTCCCGGCCTGATAATATCCGGCCTCGATTTGCTCGGCAAGCCCGGGATTTTTTGCGTATTTATCCATTTCGGCGTTTGCCTTGTCTAAGGCCGCGCAGGCCTGCTTTGTCTTGTGGCGGTTAAAGCCGACGGGAACGTCGCGCAGTATGTTGCCGACGAGAGCCTGAATAAAGCTTCCGTTGCCGACGGAGATATTCTTTATTTCGTCTACCCTGACGTCCGTGCCGGCATAAGCCATTCCGCAGCCGATGTCCACGCCGACGGCGTTGGGAATAATTACGCCCTTTGTCGCGATTACGCCGCCGATAGGCATTCCCATTCCCGCGTGAGCGTCGGGCATTAAGCAGACCCATTTATGTAAGAACGGCAGCCCCGCAAGACGCGCCGCCTGCTCTAAGCAGGTCCCGTCGGCTTGACCCGCGTCCTTTAACCACGCCTTAATCGGAAATTTCATTTGTTCGTTCTCTATCGTAAGCATTGTCTTTGCCCTCCGTTTTTGATTACGCCGATATTATATCAAAGCCGCCGCGAATAATCGAATAAAAAAATTTGCGAAAACACGATTTTGCCGATTTTGCGTATAAAAAAGTTTGCGAACGGTAAAAATAACGCGTTTTTAGACTAAAAAATCGATAAACCCCCATAAATTTGACTTGCCTTTATTTATATGCTATAATTACATAAATTAAAAGAGGTGCGGTATCTATGGCGGAATTTTCCGAGCTTATCAAAAATTTTAATAAGATAAGAAGCTTTATGCGCGACTTCTATATATACGGCTTCAAGACGCGCGACGATTTTTCCATAAAATCCGCGCGTACCTACGACAACGAAAAGCGGCGTTGCGAAAGCTATCTCGGCGACGCGATGAAATGGACTTATTCGGGCGGCGGCAAGGTCTCCTTTGTCTCGGCGGACTGCGGAGCTATTCCGGCAAACCCGCTGTTTTCGGCGTGGAAAAGCAAGAGCTTTACGACAAACGACATAACGCTGCACTTTTATATCTTTGACGCGCTGAGAGCCGCCGTCAAATCGGCGGAGGAGCTGACCGAGGAAATTGCGCAAAAAAGCCAAAGGTCGTTTGACCTGCAAACCGTGCGCGGAAAATGCAACGAATACGCCGGCTTAGGTCTGCTGACAAGAGAAAAAATAGGCAAAAAGTACGTCTACGGCCTTTCCCAAAACGCCGTCAAGCCCGAAAAAGAGCTGTTAGACGCGGTCAAATTTTTTCAGGGCGGAAGCTTGGGCGTAATCGGAAACTATATTTTGGATAACGCGGACGCGGTAAACGACCTCTTTGTCTTTAAGCACAGCTATATAGCGCAGACGCTCGAGGACGCGGTATTATACGATATCCTGACGGCTATACGCGGACGCGAAAAAATAGAAATAGCGTTAGTCGGCTCAAAAAGCGGAAAAACGGTAAAACCCACGGTTGTTCCCGCAAAAATTTTGTGCGGTCTGTCAAGCGGCAGACGCTATTTGTGCGCGTATATTCCGTCGGCCGGGAGATTTTTTACATACCGCCTCGACACGGTAAAATCCGTCGAAGCCGTCGGCCCCGCCGAAAACTATGACGAAACGCAAAAGGCTCTCTCGCGCAATATCGGCAAGGTTTGGGGCGTGTCGTTCGACGGCGAATCGCGAAACCAAACGGGCTTCTCTATGACTCTCTATATCGACGAGGGGCGCGAGGGCTATATCATAAACAGAATAAACAAGGAGGGCAGAGGCGGCGTTTTGGAGCGCGTCGGGGCGAATACCTTTAAATTTACAAGGACCGTCTTTGACGCGAACGAGGCGATGCCGTGGGTCAAAACCTTTATCGGCAGAATTATATCCTTTGAGGCCTCCGACCGCCTCAAAAAGCGGCTTTGCGGCGACCTTAGCCGCATGTTTGAAATGTACGGAATAGACAAAACGGGAGGAACGGAGGAATGAGCGCGCTTTTTTCTGAAATTTACGGCTGTTATTTCGGAATCGTTTCGCGCGTTTTGAACGCGGCGAGGGACGGAATATCAAAAAAAGATATCGAGAGCATCATAGCCGAGCGCGGCTTTTCGGAAACCGCGTTTCATCTGCTGCCCGGGCTAATCGGCGGCGAATGGAGCTTTCTCGAAAGGCGCGGCGACCTATATTATTCAAAATTTGACGGCGGTTTTGAGCGGCCCCTGACGCGGCTTGAGCTGTCGTGGCTTGCCGCCCTGACTAACGACCCGCGAATAGGGCTGTTTTTGAGCGGCGAAAGCCTGACAAGGCTTCGCGGCGCGCTAAAGGAAACCACGCCCGCGTTCGACGCGGCCGACTTTGTCTCCGCGGACAAACGCCTTGACGGCGACCCTTACGGCGACGCGGTCTATATCGCGAATTTCCGCGAAATTTTGAAGGCCTGCAAGGGCGGCTACCCCGTCGCAATCGCCTACGCCGCCGAAAAGACGGGCGTATCGGAGCGGACTTATTACCCCTTCAAGCTCAGCTATTCCGAATTGGACGACAAATTCCGACTGCTGTGCGCCGTATTCGACGCAAAGGCTCAAAAGCCCGTCAAGCGAACCTTGAATCTCGGGCGCGTCATATCCGCCGCGCCGTCCGGACTAAACCGCCGCATATCGCGCGAAGAATTGTGCCGGCTGTTTTTGGAGCAGTCGGCAAATCCGCCGATTACGCTCGAGATAACAAACGAAAGAAACGCGCCGGAGCGGTTTTTTTTGCAGTTCGCCTCCTTTGACAGAAAGACCGAATACGACAGAGTACGCGGCGTTTATACCTGTCAAATATCCTACGACTTAGACGACGAAGCGGAGCTGCTTATCAGAATATTGAGCTTCGGCCCGACCGTCAGGGTGCTGGGGCCGCAAGGCTTTTTGGATAAAATAAAGGAACGGCTGATTAAACAATTTAGGTTATGCGGCGGCGAACGGTGATCACTCCTCGTCGTTCATCTGCTCGACCAATCTATAATTGACCTTGCCGACAATGGTGACGGGCAGGCTTTTTTTTGCGATGACCTTGCCGGGAACGGCAAATTTTATCAGGTTGTCGGCGCAGGTCTTGATGATTTTGTTTTCTAAGGTGAGGCTATATTTGTAGCCGTCGTTCAAAACGACAAACAGCTTTATTATTATTTTGTTTTCTTTAGTGCGCCCCTCGACGGCGCAGCACATTTTTATCTCGGGCATGAGCGACACGACCTCCTCTATCTCGGAGGGAAAAATGTTTACGCCGGCTATTATTATCATGCGCTTTATGCGATCCTTAAAGAAAATAAAGCCGTCGTCGTCGATAAGTCCGCAGTCGCCGGTTTTGAGCCATCTTTTGCCGTTTTCGTCGGTTTTGATTACCTCGTTTGTCGTTATTTCGTCGTTGTAGTAGCCCTCCATAAGCCCGGGACCCGAGAGCAATATTTCGCCGTAGCTGCCGCGCGGCAATTCTATTCCGTTGTCGTCGACGATTTTTGCCTCGACTCCCAAAATCGGCTTGCCGACGGAGCCCGCGCGGTATTGCGACGGCGTGTTGAACGACGACACCGTCACAATCTCGGTCAGCCCGTAGCCCTCGAGCAATCTCGCCTTGCCGCCCCTTGACGCTACGTGAGCGTCAAATTTTTCTCTGAATACGGGGTTTAGCGAATCGCCGCCGCATATCAAAAACCTGAAATTTTTGCAGCTTAGCCGTCTGAACCGCTTGTCGTTGAGGAGCTTTTCGTACATGGTCGGCACGCCGACTATAAAGCTTATTTTTTCTTTTTTTATAATCCGCACGGCCTCCTTGACGGTAAACTTCGGAAGCATTACTATCCGACAGCCGAAGCCCAAAGCGGCGTGCATATTTATCGCTAAGCCAAAGCCGTGAAATATCGGCAAAACCATAAAGCCCGCATCGTTCTCTATGGAACAGCCGAGTCCGGCCGTGGCGTTTATGGCGACGGCGTTTATGGCGTAATTGCTCAAAACTATGGTCTTTGATTCGCCCGTCGTTCCTCCGCTGTGCAGATACGCGGCAACGTCGCCGCCGCCCGTGCAGACGTCAACCCTGCCGCGCTTTTTTATCGTGTCGGCAAAGCGCGCGACCTTGCCGCCGTAGGCTATCGGGAGAACCTTTTCCTTGGCCTTTTTTGCGGCTATTCCGATTTTTATTATCGGCGACGCATATTTATTCATAGGGCAGACGACGACGGCGATGCCGATATCAGACAGCACGGTTTTATATTTTTCATAAAAGATATCGGCGATAAAAATCAGCTTGGGCGCGGTCTTTTTGATGATATTAAGCAAGCCGTATTCGCTTATCATGGGGTGAATTATGTTTGCCACCGCCCCGCATTTGTTGACGGCGTAAAAGGCCATGACGGCGGGGGGGATATTGGGCAGGCAAATAGCCACCCCGTCGCCTTTTTTTATTCCGTTTTTTGACAGATAATAGGCTATGCCGTCTATGCCGGCTATCAGACGGCCGAATTTGAGCCGCTTGCCGAAGCAGACGACGGCGTTCCACGAATCCCAATCCTTGGCGTGCCTCTCTCTTGTGAGAAATTCATACATCGACATGTGCGCCGTCATAGCGTTCCCTCGTTCCAATCGGTTATTTTGGACGAATAGTCCTTCCAGCCCGTCACCGCCTTATATTTGCTGACGTTGGACGACGAGCCGCTCTTTCTGACGTAAACGGCAAACTGCGAATGAACGCACCCCTCAAAAAGTCCGCCCGTCTTATCGTTAAAAATAGCTATCGCGGGCGGGTTTTCGGCCTTGACATATACGCCTTGCAGATTGAGGTTATGAGAAAAGGCAAAGCTCCCGATTTCCGTCACATATTCCGTAATGATTATCTCCGAAAAGGCGCAGCCCGAAAAGGCCGACGCGCCTATTTTTTTTAAATCATAGGACAGCCCTACGACAATCAAACCGGAGCAGGCATAAAACGCTTCCGCGCCTATCTCTATTACGCTTGACGGCAAAGCTATCGCGCTCAGCGCGGAATAGGCGAACGCCGCCGTGCCGATATATAGCAGAGGCGGCTTTTGAAGCGCGATAGAAAAGTTGAACCACACCTCCGAAACCGCGCTCTTATAAAACGCGTAGTTGGCTATCTTTACTATATAATCGGAGGCGACCTCTATCAAGCCGGTTTTTGTCTCGGGACACTTGATAAGCATTTCGTTCTTTTCGGCGTTGTCGCCCTTATACAAAACTCCGTCTATCGACCTATAGCGCGGCGAGTCTATGCCGACGTATATGTTTTGGAGAGACGAACAGCCCAAAAACAGCGGGTTTGCGCCGTCGTCGCCGACGCCTACGCCGTATCTCGGCCCGAAACGATCGCCTATCTCAAATATGGCCGACGGAAACGCAAGAACCTCGAGAGACGAACAGTCGTTGAAGGACGTAGAATGCGAATCGGTCAGCCCCTCGCCGAGGTTGAGCGTCAAAAGCGACGAACAGCCGGCTATCGAATATTCGCCGATAGTCAAAACCGAGCTTGGGAGCGACAGCGACATAAGCGACGAGCAGCCAAAAAACGCGTAGTCCTTTATCGAAGACACCGTCGAATTTGCCGCTATGCTAAAGACGGCGAGACTGATATTTTTTAAGAACGCGCCCGCGCCTATAGCCCTGACGCTTGACGGAACGTCTATAGACGTGACATACGCGCAGTTTGCAAAGGCGTAGTCGTTTATGATTGCCGTTCCGTCTAAGACGGCGACATGCCCCGCTCTCATTTCGGGACACCTGACCAGCCGCTTTTCGGCGGCGTTAAATTTGTCGTAGAGAACGCCGTCGACGCTCTCATAGCAAACCGACGCGCCGTCGACGTATATGCTTTGAATAGCCGAATTTCTAAAGGTATCCGACCCCGCGTTAGTTTGCGCGTCGGCGGCGATAAACACCAGCGACGACGGCAGATATATCTCGGTCAAGAGGACGCACCCGGCAAACAGCTCGTCATACAGCCCCTTTATTCCGTTTAGCGTCAAGCCCTGCGCGGTCAGGCTTTTGCAGCCCGAAAAGGCCCACTGCATAATTCTCGAGCTTTGCGCGCTTCTCGGGTTGTTTGCGTCGACGGCCGCGGCCGCTCCGCTTATATTTATATTGACGACCGCGAGCTTGTCGCAACCAAAAAACGCGAACGAGTCTATGACAAAGGACGACGGAGACGAGGCGACGCTTATTTGCGTCAACGCCTTAGCGTCTCTAAAGGCAAAGTTGCCGATATTTGACAGGCTTGCTAAGGCCGTCACCGACGTTATGTTTTTTTGCCCCTCAAACGCCCCCGCGCCTATTCTTTGCACGGAAACGGGCAAAACAAGAGAGGTCAACGCCGCGGAGCGCGGACAGCTTATGATTTTTGTTTTGCTTTTGTCGTACAAAATTCCGTTTTCATCGTTTGAAAACGCCGCGTTTCCCGAGGCTACTCTTATAAATTTTAGCCCCGCCATTCCTCCGAAGGGGTTTGTTCCTCCGCTAAATTCCGTCAGCCCCGACGGTAAAATCAGCATTTCTACGCCGTCGACGCCGTCAAAAGCCGAGCAAGCTATCGACAAGACGGTAAGCCCGTTTATCCTTTCGGGAACGGCGGCGTTGACCGACGCGAACGGCGATATAACGCCGGTTATTTTGACGCCGCCCGTCACGCTCTCATATGAATAACGCGCGGCGGAATTGTCCGCGTTGATAAATTCGGCTTTCAGCAAAAACTTCGGCAGCTCTCCGAACGACTCCGCGAGCTGCGAGACAAAAAGCTCCGCGTTCGGCGAATCGGAAAGCAAAACGTACCCCGAGCCGTCAAAGATAAACAGCCCGTCAAAAAAGTAGCCCTGCGCCGCCGCCGCTAAAACCGTGACGGTATCGTTGATGTGATAATAGCTTTGCTGCGGAGAAAGCGTTATGCCGCCGCCGCCCGTCGGCGATACGTCGGTCTCGATTTCATAGCCGACATAAGAAAACTTAGCCTTAAACAAAACCGTTCCGCCGCCCGTAAGCGTTTCCTCAAACGACGGCGCGGAGGAATAGAGCGAGTCGCCGCCGTCTTTGTACCAGCCGTCGAATACGTAGCCCGTCAGAACCTCCGCGCTCAGCGTAATCTTACTCCCCTCGACGGACAAATAAGACGAAACGACCTGACCGTTGATTTTTAAGACGCCGCCGGCTACGCCGTCAAAGTAGTCCGCGCGGACGGTAACGCCTCTGACGACTCTGACGTTATATACCGCGTCGGCGGTTACGGTTATAGTAATATTTTTGTCGGAGGAATAATACGCGCCGTCCTTATACCAACCGTCAAAGACATAGCCCTCGTCTATGACCGCCCTAAGCTGCACCCTCGTTCCGTCCGAATATTCGCCGAGACCGGCAATCGAGCCGGCGTTTATCGGATTTCCGTCTAAGTCAAAGAGTCCGCCGGAAACCGAATGTATTTTTATAAATTTGGCGTATAGCGTTCTGTCAAAGTTGGCCTTTGTTCCGTCGGCAAGCTTTTGCGAAAAATCCGCGTCGCGGTACCAGCCGTCAAAGACGTGTCCGTCCTTATTCGGCCGGGGCAAGCTTATGACGCTGCCGGGGGCGTATTCCGCTATCAAGTCCGGCTCGCCGTTATTCATGACGAAGGTTATTTTGATAATTACCGTTATTTCCTCAAATTTCGCATAAAGCGTAATGTCGGAGGCCGCCGTCGCGCCGTCGGTAAATTTTTGAGAAAAGCCCGAATCGGTATACCAGCCCAAAAAGCTATAGCCGGATTTTTCGGCGGACGGCGGCTCTATGACCGCGCCCTCCGTATATTTGACGACGCGGTTAGGCTCGCCGTTATTCATGACAAAGGTGACGCTGTAGGTCGCGGGCTTGGGCTTAAACCATTCCTTGCAACCCGAAAAGGCCGCCGTTGTCAGCGTCAAAAGCGCGACCGCCAAAAAAACGCAAACCGCTCTCCTGATAAGCTCCTCTCCTTTGGTTTTTTGATTAATCAAATTTGTCATGCTATTCACCTATATCTACGCGTCTCCGATTATCATCTCGGCAAAACGCTTCGCCGCAAATTTTATCGGCGCGTCCTTTAGCGTCACTAAGCCTATTCCGCGCGTCGGCAGGCTCTCGGTAAGCGGAAGCTCAAACAGCGTTCCGTTTTTTAGCTCCTCGCCGACAAACTCTCTGACGACACAGCCTACGCCCAACCCCGCCTTTGCAAACTCGACGACAAGCTCGTGGCTCGACAGCTCAAACACGGGCTTTAGCGTAATATCCCTGTCGGCAAAAAAATTGTCTACGCTCATTCTCGTCGTCGAGGTCCGCTCGATTGCGATAAGCGGCAGGGCGGCTATTTCTTCTATCGGCAACGGAGCTTTTATCTGCCCGTAACGCCGCCCGTCGCAGACAAATATATCGTTTATTTTGAAGCATTCCTCGACATTCAAGCCCGCCGTATCGGCAGGGAGATTGACAAAGCCTATGTCGGCCTTGCTGTTTTTTAACAGCTTGATTGTGTCGACCGTCGGGCGGTTTGTCATTTGAATTTTTACGTCGGGGTATAGCTTGTTAAAGCGGCATATATGCTTCAACAAAAAGTTTTTGCACAGCGTGTCGTTCGCGCCTATGGTAAAACAGCCGAATTTCAGGTTTTTTAACTGCGCAAATTTGCTCTCGGCGGCGTCGACAAGCTCGTAGGCCCTCTCGATATAGTCATATATAACCTTGCCCTCATAGGTAAGCTCCATGCCCTTAGCCGTTCTGACAAAGAGCGCGCCGCCTATCTGCTGCTCGAGAAGCTTTATCGACTGACTGATCGCCGGCTGTGAAATAAAAAGCTCCTGCGCCGCCTTTGTCAGCGAGCCGCACCTTGCGACGGTATAAAAAAACCTGTACAGCTCCAAATTAACCGACATTTTTATTCCCCCGCTTTTTTAACGCCGAAAAAACCGTCGCGTAAAGTATTACGGCGACAACCGCCGCCGCCAAAACCGCCGCTATCCAAAGAAAGGCTTGGTTGTCTCTCCCGACGGCCGCGGCCTTAAAAAAATGAAAACCTATGCTTCTCTCCATATCAAACTCTCCGCAAAAAATCTATCCGCCTATATTATAAATCATTATCGCTCAAAAATCAACCCCGTTACGTAAAATTTTAATTTTTATTCAGACCAAACGCATGAAAACGCGTTCGCCCCTTAAAAAAAAACGGTAGCCGTCGGCAAACCGTTGTCAAATCGTATTTCGCTTTATTTAAGGGCGGCAAAAACCGCGCTTTTAGGTTGCCCCGCCGCGCTACATTCTCTCGACAACGCGGAGACCCAAAACCTCAAACCCGTTTTTTAACACCTCTTTTACGGCGGCGGTGATTGCCACGCGCGCGTTTTTGACCCCGCTTCTTTCGTCGAGGATTCTGTTGTCAAAATAAAATTTGTTGTAGCTCTGCGCTATGTCTATCAAATGCCGCGTCACTAAGCTCGGCTCGTAGTTTTCCTTTGCGGCTCTTATTACGTCGGGATATTTGCCCAAAAGCTTGATTACCTCATAAGCGTCCGGAGCGGTCAGCGCGTCCGCGTCGGCGGACTTTAGGGCTTCGGCAAGCGACGGGTATAGGGCGGCCTGCGAGCCGTCCGCCGCAAAAGCTCCTAAGGCTTTTTCTATAATGCTGTGACAGCGTGCGCAGGTATATTGGAGATACGGGCCGGTTTCGCCGTCAAAATTGAGAATTTTTTCGTAGGTAAAGACGTTGTCCTTGATTCGGTTGTTTATGAGCGCGCTAAAGATGACCGCGCTGACCCCGACGGCCTCGGCGACCGCCTCCGCGTCTTTTAAGTCGGGCGATTTTTCGCGTATTATCGCCAGCGATTTTTGAGCGGCGCGGTCGAGAACGTCGCTAAGGTATACCATATTGCCCTTTCTTGTCGCCATGGCCCCGTCCTCAAGCGACACCATGCCGTAGGCGACGTGAATCAAATCCTTATGATATTCGTAGCCCAAAAGCTCAATGACCTTGAACACCTGCTTAAAATGCAGATTTTGCTGATAGGCGACGACATATAGGCACTTGTCGAAGTCGTAGGTCTTTTTGCGATAAAAAATTGTCGCCAAATCGCGCGTGGCGTAGAGCGACGCGCCGTCGCTCCTCAAAATCAGGCAGGGCGGCATGTCAAACCGAGAGAGGTCTACGATAGACGCGCCGTCGCTGAGCTTTAGCAGGTCTTTTTGCTTTAGCTCGTCGATGACGGGTTGCATTTTGTCGTTATAAAAGCTCTCTCCGGCATAGCTGTCAAAGGTAACGCCGAGACGCCTATAGGTTTGCTCGACCTCCTTCATCGTCACCTCTTTAAAAAAATTAAAAAGCGCGACGGCCTCCTCCTGACCCCTTTCGATTTTTAAGAACCATTCGCGCGCCCGAGCCGTCAGACCCGCGTCTTGCTCCTCCTCCTTGTGAAATCTGACGTATATGTCTACGAGAGCCTTTAGCCCCCGCTTTTTTATATCGTCCGCGTCGCCCCACAGCTTGTAGGCGACGATGAGCTTGCCGAATTGAGTTCCGAAGTCGCCGAGGTGATTTATGCCTACGGCGTTATATCCGAGTTTTTTAAAAATGCGGTATAGAGCCGCGCCTATGACCGTCGTTCCGAGATGTCCTATATGAAAGGGCTTGGCGATATTTATCGACGAAAAGTCTATGCAAACCGTCTTGCCCGCCCCCTCGTCGGAATTGCCGTACTCTCCCGCCCTTTGAAAAATTTCGCCGAGCGTCAGCGTCGAAAAAAGCTTTTTGTCAAGCGAAAAGTTGACGTAGCCGCCGACGGCCTCGACGCTTTCCAAAAAGTCAGGCTTTGCCGACTCTATTCCGTCGGCTATCCGCGCGGCGATTGCATTCGGAGCTTGCCGCAACGCCTTTGAAAACTTAAAACACGGCAGCGAATAGTCCCCAAAGGAACTATCCGCCGCCGTTGTAAGCGACGACTCTATGTCGCAAGGCTCTACGCCTTGAATTTTTATTAGCTTGGCTATTTCGTTTATATAATTCATAACTGCCGATTTTATCCGATTAGGCGTTGGCTCTCTCGTCAAAAAGCTTTTTATCCGCGTCGCTGAATATCCCGAGCGTCGATATCTTGGAGTATTCGCCTCTGTCGTCATGGTCGGCTATCGACGGAGAATCCGACGGATTGATTTTGATTCTGGCGAGATAGTTGTAGTCATACGCGTAGATAAAATAAAAATACGTCGCGCTTCCGTAGGTTCTGAAAACCGGCTGCATCCAGCTGACCGTGACGTCGGAGCGAATCAAAATCTGATTGTTTCCGGCAGGCTTATAGCCGGCGTAATCGTCGTCCGGGGACGAGCCGTTGTTGACGTCGGCCTTGACTCTCTTTAGCGCGCCCGATTCGCTTCCGTCGGTGTAGTAAAGATAGATTATGCCGGAGTCAACGTTGCCGCCGACCGTCAACAAATTGACCGCCGCGCCGTAGACCTTGACCGGCTTAGGCACGGAATCGGCGTTGCTCGTGTCGAGGTTTGTCGTTCCCTTATAATAAAGTATTCCGTTAGCCGACGAGTCGCTCGTCAAAACGCCCTTGCCGTAGCCCAAAGGCAAAAATGCCGTCAGAGAAATTTTTGAAACTCTGTAGGCGTTTTCTTTTTTGAACGCGTAGCCCTCGCTTTCCTTAAAGCGATATTCAAAAAGCCCCTCGGCCTCCTCGGTTCCGTTGTTAGGCGCGACCCTGTTTTTGTTGAGATAGACGATTAGGTCGTTGCCCTCGTAGCCCGCGCTGACCACCGAATAGTTGTATATGCTCTTTATGTTGGCAATCCAGCCGCCGTTCGGGTTTTCAAAATACGCGCTGTCGGAAATCAACGTCCTCGTGTCGGTTCCGTTGGTCATCTTGACTATGTTGTGAGAAAGCCCCGTCACCTCCTCCTCAGAGCTTTGCGTAAATATGACGTAGTCGAATATCCCCGGATTGGAGTTAGGCTTATATGTGTCGGCCTTAGGGATTATCATGCCCGTAACGTCCTCGGCGACGGTCGTCACCTTGAAGTTGTTTTTTTGCAGGTCTATGGCTTGGAGCTTGCCGCTGTCGAGATAAAAGAAATAATTTCTCGTCACCTTAAACTCAAAGCCCGACTTAAAGCTGTCGTTATCCTTGAGCGTGGCTATAGTCTTAGTCTTTGAGCCGTCGATTTTTGTCCGTTTCAAAAGGGTTTGCGTCATAAGCATAGTCCCGCTCTTGTTCTTTCCGGTATTCGGCGTGACATAATAAATCCATTCGTCAAAGATATATATGCCGCCGCCCTTATAGGTCGTAAACAAAGCCTCCTTGACGACAGTCTCGGGGTTGCCCTCGAGCGCGCCCGTCGACGCGTTTATCTTTTGGCGCAATATCGCCCCCTTGACGGGTTCAAGCTTTGCCTCCGCGTCGTCCTGAATCAACGCCTCCGACGTCATTCCGTTGACAAAATAAATATAGTCGCCCTGTCTGACGACAAGCGAACCGTTGCCGCTTACCTCGGCGTTTTTGTCGCCGCCCTCTAACTTGGGCGTGCAGGACGCGAGACTAAACAGCATGACAAAACTCAATACGACAATGAGTATTCTCTTAAAATTTTTCATTTATTATCTTACTCCGTTAATTCCCGGCGGTCGCGGCGTCAAACGACGCCCCGCCTAAGGCCTTATTTATAGATAGCCTTACATAATATTATATATATTATCGCCGCGCTTGTCAATCGTTTTGCAAGCCGGTCAACCCGTTTTTGACGGCTTTTAAATAAAAATTTGAGGCTAAAACCATTAAAGCCCCGCGATTTTCCGACATATCCAAATTACCTCTTGCAAAACCGCCGTTTATCGTGTATAATAAATAGCGCATCATAAAAATTTGCAACGCCGATTTGATTGCAAGGCCGCGAATATGACTAAAATAATACCCGAAAGGAAAACGCCAAAAGGGGATAAAAAATAATGGACGTTAAAAGGTTTCGGCTGACGCTTGCCGTGGGTGAAAACATAGCGGTTGAGTTTAAGCGCGGAGGAAAGATTGACGACGACACATATCAGACGATATGCTCGTTTTTGAACCGCTTCGGCGGTGATATTTATTTTGGCGTTGAGGACAACGGCACGGTTTGCGGCGTTGCAAAAAACGCGGTTTCGGATATCATAAAAAATATTATAAAAATGGTCGGCAATCAGGAGGTAATAAATCCGACGGTTTATCTTGCACCGGAGGCTTTTGATTATGAGGGCAAAACCGTCGTTCAAATTCATATTCCGCCGTCGTCGGAGGTTCACACCTACAAAAAAACCATTTATGACCGCGTGGACGACGCCGACGTCAAGGTCACGGCGACGGGACAAATCGCACAATTATATATCCGCAAACAGAACGTTTATACCGAAAAAAAGATTTTTCCTTATATAAAAGATAACGACCTGCGGTTTGATTTAATTTCCCGCGTTCGGCAAATGGCGGTAAACAGACAATTTGAACACACGTGGAAGGGCTTGTCGGACAATGAACTTGTTATAAGCGCGGGGCTTATGGGCAGAGATGCGGAAACGGGCAAAACGGGCTACAATCTCGCCGCGGTAATGCTGCTCGGCAAGGACGACGTCATAAAGTCCGTCTGCCCGACTTATTTGACGGACGCGTTGCTGCGCAAGGTAAACGCCGACCGCTACGACGACAGACTTATAGTAGAAACCAACCTGATAGAGAGCTATGACCTTTTAATCGGCTTTGCCGCAAAGCATTTGTGGGATAAGTTTTATTTGGACGGCGACGCGAGAGTGTCGCTCAGAAGCGCGATAGCCCGCGAAATGCTTGTCAATTCGCTTATGCACCGCGAATTTACAAGCTCATATATCGCTAACTTCGTGATTGAAAAGGATAAAATGTATGTGTCGAACGCCAACCGCGCCGCGGGTATAGGAGCGATTACGCCCGACAACTTTACCCCAAACCCAAAGAATCCGATAATAGCGGCGTTCTTCCGAAACATAGGCTACGCCGATACGCTCGGGTCGGGCGTGCGCAATCTATACAAATATACAAAGCTGTATTCGGGCAAGGAGCCGCAATTTATCGAGGGCGATATTTTTAAGATAATAGTACCGCTCAACGATAGCTACTCGTTTGATACGGCGCGGTTTAAGGCGCAATCAAAGGACGCTTTGAATGATGGTGGCACTTTGAATGATGATGATGGCACTTTGAATGACACTTTGAACGGCGTTTTGGGCGATGATGGCACTTTGAATGATGATAATGGCACTTTGAATGGCACTTTGAATGGTGTTTTGGGCGATGATGATACTTTGGACGAAGAAAACGTCATAAAGTTTCTGCGTCAAAATCCGCGGGCGACTCAAAAGGAAATTGCCGCGCATATCAAAAAATCAGAAAGAACCGCAAAGAGGCTGACGAACAAACTTCAAGAAAAAGGCTTGCTTGAACGAAATAACGGCAAGCGCGACGGCTATTGGGCGGTCAAGGCGAAATAAAAAAACGGATATCCAAATTACCTCTTGCAAAACCGCCGTTTATCGTGTATAATAAATATATGTTGC
Organism: Clostridiales bacterium; assembly: GCA_031273825.1. Lineage (GTDB taxonomy): Bacteria > Bacillota > Clostridia > Christensenellales > JAISNN01 > JAISNN01. The sequence continues at coordinate 13,706 of JAISRB010000092.1, read as the reverse complement.
TGATAAAAAATTTGAGTAAGACATACAAAACCGACGACGCGGAGGTCAAGGCCTTAGACGGCGTCGATATCGCGTTCCCCGACAAGGGAACCGTCTTTGTGCTTGGAAAATCAGGCTCGGGAAAGTCTACTCTCTTAAACCTCATTGCCGGCTTTGACGTTCCGTGCGACGGAGAGATTTTGGTCGACGGGAGGCGGCTGACAAGCGCGTCCGATTATGACGACTACAGAAACAATACGATAGGCTTTATCTTTCAGGAATTTAATCTCAACAAGAGTCTCAACGCCGAGCAAAATATATTGCTGTCGGAGCGTCTTAAACGCGGGGGCGTCGATTCAAAAAAAGCCGCCGAAGCCCTTTCGGCGGTCGGGTTAAGTGATAAAGCCAAAAAAAAGGTCAACAAGCTGTCCGGCGGAGAGCGGCAACGCGTGGCGATTGCGAGGGCTTTAATCAAAAAGCCAAAGCTGATACTCGCCGACGAGCCGACGGGAAAGCTCGACGAGACCAACGGAAAAATAGTCTTTGACATCTTAAAAAGCCTATCGGAAAAAATCCTCGTCGTCGTCGTATCTCACGACAGAGAAAGCGCGGAAAAATACGCCGACAGAATAATAGAGCTGTCAGACGGGCGCGTCGTTTCGGACAAGCTAAAAAATCCGCGCTACATAGCCGAAACGACGACGGACGGCGACGGCGTATATCTGCTCCGCGGAAAGCGGCTTAACCAAAACGATTTGGATATATTGAACGAAAACGCCGACAAGCCCGTCATTCTCTCAAGGGAAACGAAGTTTGCCGCCTTTGACGCAAAAAAATCCGGCTCTATACCGTCCGTTGCCGACGGAAACTGCGCGGAAAAGCGCGACTCCGCGCACATTATAGCCGACGGCAAAAATAAGGCCGCGAAAAAAAAGAAAAACCGCGGCTTAAGGGGCAAGGACATATTCTTTCTCGCCTACAAAAACCTAACGTCGAGAATGATAAAGACCCTTAGCTCAATCGTCATTTGCGTCGTTTTGTTTGCTACGCTCGGGCTTTCGACGGTCATCGTCTCTTATGACGAATATCAGGCCGCCGCGCATACCTTTATCAAAAACGGCGAAAGCGACGTCATCATCACAAAAAGAGACGGCGGTCAAATGAGCGGCGACGTTATAGCCGAACTAAAGACCGACTATCCCGACGGCTATTTGGAGCTATATCCGCTATTCGGCTTTGAATTTCCCGACTATCTGACGCAATCGGACGCCGACGGTCTGACGGGAGTTACCGGCGTTTTTGAAATGGAGGGAAGCGAGCTTGCAAAGCTCGGCTATACCCTCATGAATTTTAGCGACGTGCCGAATATTTTTGCCTACGCCGAACAAAACCCCTCTCAAATTGACGTTTCCCTATTGCCCGACGGCTTTCCCGAATCGGTCTTAGACTCGCCCGCGGATATTTTAGCCTTCTATACGTTCGCCGGTTTTTTGAGCGAAAATCAGGACATCGTCGAATATATAAACGCCAACCCCGGCCTTTTGGACGATCTGCAAAACAATCCTGATTTTCTCGAGGAGCTTCAAAACGACCCCGATTTGCCGGAGCGTTTAAGAAATAATACGGAGTTTTGGGATTATTTGAGAGAAAATCCCGAGATTTTGGAGTACGTTCAAAGCAATCCCGAATATTTTAACCCCGAAAATCTCCCGTCCGCGCCGCCTGCGGCTTGGTTCGGGCTTTTTGACTTATTCGACCCGTCCGCGCCGCTTCCTGACAACCTGACAGACAACCCGGAGTTTAGCGGAATTTCGGGAATCGAAAACGCGCAAACCGTCGGCGACCTACTGATTTTGCTGAAAGATAATTATTCGGTTGTCTCCTTTCAAAGCCGCTTTCCGACGACGGGTCTGCCCGTCGCCGAATATGAGGGAGGCAGACGGCTGAACGAAATAGTCGTCACCGATTTTCTCGTCTATCTCGTCATGAAACACCTCGGCACAGCCGTCGCGCCGTATTATGACCTGAATATTCCGACGGAGGGCGAGGAGCTGCGCGCGTTTTTGCACAGCGGCTTTGAGGCGGTTTTGATAGACTGCTTTAACAAATTAAATTCCGTGACGAATATCAGTCCGCTCCGCGTCGTCGGAATCCTCGACACGGGATATAAGGAAAAATATTTCAAATACGTCAACGACCCGAGCCAATCGATAGAGGTCGAATATTTGAACTACGCCTTTAACGCAAACAACTATTACGCGCGGCTCTACGCCGCGAAAGGTTTCTCAAAAAACTGCTATAACGGCAAGCTTATGACGACGGTCTTTGACTATTCGACGGAAGCAAGCGGTATCCTCGCGCAATATTCGGCTATGGGGCTTGTCGGGTATGCCGACGGGTATTCGCCGTCCGACGCCCTCGCCGACAATGAGGTCGTCATGACCGAAAACGCCTTTATTCATCTTTTCGGCTTTACGTTCGATAGCAATCCGAGGGTCTATACCGTCGAAAACCCTATAGACGGAATGCCGATCGGCGGCTATAAGGTCGTCGGCGTCATCAAAAACGCCTCGGGCGAAAACCTCTTTGAGAGAGACTTCGGCGTAATATTATCCGTCAAGGGCTTTGCCGAAACCGTCGGGGCTTTGAGCAAAATCTCCGCAATCCGCGTGTCGATAACGGCTGACGAGGCCTCCGCGCTTTTTTCTTATATGCAAAAAAACGGACTTCAAAGCGTTTCGATTTATTCGACGCTGCTCTCCTATGTCGCGCCTACGATTGACAATCTAAAGGCGGTGTTTATTCCCGTCGCAATTTTGATCGCGCTGATCGCGCTGACCGCCATGCCGATGTTTTTGATTACCGCGATTACAAAAAAGCAAAAGGATATCGGCGTCATGAAGGCTCTCGGCATGAAAGCTCCTGATATCATCAAAATTTATCTCGTCGAAAGCGCGGCGACCATCGTCTCCGTTCTGATTTTGTCCTCTCTCGCGGTCGATTTGGTCTGCAATATCGCAAATGCCGCCGTCGCCCAAGGAATACGGTTTTTGTCGCAAGAATTGATAAAGCTAATCGTCCTGCTATACGTAACCGAGCTGCCCTATATAATCAACGCCGTTGCGATAATAGTCATAGGCGTTGTTTCGGTTATATATCCGACGCTAAAAATTTCGCGGCTGTCTCCCGTTGAGGCAATGAAAAAGGAATAGCTTATTATGTTAAAACTAAAAAACATAACAAAAATCTACAACAAAGGCAAAAAGAACCAATTTAAGGCCTTAGACGGCGTTTCGTTGGAGTTTCCGGGTGCGGGGCTTGTCTTTGTCACGGGAAAAAGCGGGTGCGGCAAAACGACTCTGTTAAATATCATCGGAATGCTCGACGCGCCCGATAGCGGCGAGGTCGTTATAGACAACAAAAGCGTCTTTTCGACCGCCGATGCGGACGATTACCGAAACGGATATATAGGCGTAATATTTCAAGATTTCAATCTGCTTTCCGACTTTACGGTCATCGAAAATTTGCGCGTCGCAAGAGAGATAAACGGGCGCGGATTAGACGGCATAGAAGCCGAAAAAATTCTCTCTAAGGTGGGCTTAGACGGGCTTGAAAACCGCAAAATCAATCAGCTGTCGGGCGGTCAAAAGCAGCGCGCCGCAATCGCAAGAACGCTGACAAAAAATCCTAAAATTATCCTTGCGGACGAGCCGACGGGCAACCTCGACAAAAAGAACGGAGCCGTCATATTTGACGCTCTGAAGGAATTGTCAAAGGACAAGCTCGTCATAGTCGTCACTCACGACTTAGACGGCGCGGAAAAATACGCCGACAGAATAATTCAAATGTCCGACGGCAAAATCATCGGCGACGTTATAAAAAACGATAATTTTGAAAGAGCCGTTTATATAAGACGCGATAATATCGCCGTCTATCGCGACGCGCCCGTCTCGGACAAATTGGTCGCCTGTCTAAACGCGCGCAAAAAAAAGCGTTTGTCTTTTTCTCCGGAAACGCGCTACAACGACTATCGGCCGCATTTAAAGGACGAAGGAATATACGTCTCCTCCGGCAAGACTAAGCTGCCCTTCAAAACTCTTTTTAAGCTTGCCTTTACAAAGATTCTGCATCAAAAAGTCAAGTTTTTGCTGTCGGTCTTTCTCATCTTTATATCTCTGACGGTTTTTGGCATATCCAACGTCTTTGCCGGCTATGATATCGGCGCGGTAAGCGCGGATTCCTTTGAAAAATTCGGCGACGACGGAATTCTCATAGAACGCGCAGAAAAAATTCCGCCGTTCGGCTATGTCGAATACGATTGGCGCGCCTTGTATGACTACGACGGGGAAGCCCTGCTAAAAAATGAAAACATAGATTACTTAGACAAATATTATTATCTCAACCGCGAATATCTGGTCTTTAACGACACAAATTTCGGCTATTGGTCATATTACGCGCATATCCGCGGCTATTTTGAGACAAGAGCCGAACGCCTCGGCGATTACGGCTATTCGGTCTTGGCGGGCGAATTTCCGGCAAGCGGCGAACGCGACGAAAACGGCCGTTATCACGCCGCAATAACCGACTACGCCGCCTATATGATAAAAACTTTCGGAGCGTTCGACGCCGACGGCAACTCCCTTTCGGGGCTTGACGCGGAGGAATTAGTCGGCAAAACCGTCGATTTCCGCAACGAATTCATCTATGTTTCGGCGGTCTTAAAGACGGACTTTGAAAAATACGCCGACTGCTTCAGCGCGACCGGCTATGATATCGACAACGACCCGGCGTATTATAGCTTTTATTCTATGCTCTATTATACAAACTACTATACCGCGCTGTACGTCGCGGAGGGCTTTCACGAAGGGCTGTTCACAAAAACCATGCTCGACGGAAGCTTTCACCTCTTTAGCTCGTCATATTTTGACGAGGTGACAAGCCTGTCGTCCGCCTCGCCTACGCGTCCGCGCATAACGTGGTCAAACGGAAAAAACGCGCTGTCGGACGGCGAGGTTATTCTTTCCTCAAAGCTGTTCTTTGCCGTATTCGGCGAAAGCTTTTCTCCCGATAAGGAGTATTTTTATGATCACCACCGCTATACCTATCCGTATGACACGCTTATCCTCGGCCCTTATAGGGTAGCGGGCGTTTTTAACGGCTCAAACGACGACTATATCAAAAAGGATTACGCCGTCGTCTTTACCGACGCGGACTTTTTTTATGCGGCAAACACAAGCCCCTTTCTCATAGCCTATCACACAAAGCTTCCCGCGTCGCGCGCCGATAGAATAGCCTTGATAAATTCACTCGTCGCCGACTCCTATTTTCACTACGGCAATATTTCGTATTATATATATCAGATGTTCAACGACCTGACCGTCTATAAAACCGTCTTTACCTATATAAGCGTTTTGATCGCCCTCGTCGCGACGCTGTTTATCTTTGACTTTATGCTGTCAAATATCAAAGACCGCAAAAACGAAATCGGAATCCTCCGCGCAATGGGCGTCCGCGGCGCGGACATCTCAAAGGCCTTTTTGCTGCAGGCTCTGATAATCTTTATCATGAGCGCGATTCTCTGCTCCGTCCTCATAATATCTTTGACCTTGCTTTTGAATAATATACTATATTCAAATTTTGTCGCAAGCTACGGGTCGTCCTTGATCCGCTACGCCTCTATGCTGACCCTCTCCTACCGCCCTTTCTTGTATACTCTGTCGCTCATGGCGGCAATTCTCCTGATCGCGACGACGCTGCCTATAGTCAAGCTAAACAAAATGAAACCGATAGATTGCATAAGGGGCTAAAAAAACCGGCGGCTTAACGGCAAGCCGCCGGTCAAAAAATAATATTTCAAATAACTGTGCATCCCGTTTTGACCAGTCATGCCGAAACGGAACTAATGACAGGCGACTCCTTCAAAGCTTCCCCATGGCACATGTAATTGTCCGCTTAATGCTGCTCCCCTTCGGGCCTGACATGGTTCACAGATTTACATTGGATGGGACCTTGATATCAACATTCCTTATCAAAGTCAGACTTTCCACACGACCGCCGACACGGGCCTTCGGTCCTGCTGTAGCGGTTTGCAGGTACAGGGCACCGCTAGCTCCCCACCTAGCACAGCCTTGATATTATATCAGCATTTCAATTTTTTTGCAAGCAAAAAACCGCGCTTTCGTTTTTTGAGATAATATTTTTCCTCTCCGCTTTTGCCCGTCGGGCAAACGCGGCGGATTTGGGGGTTGCGGCGCGTCCTCCGAAACGCCGCGTCCGCGTTTTTGTCGCGCGCGAATTCTGTGTTTTCGGGCGGCCGGGGGCGTCCGCCCTGTCGTTTCGTTGTATTATCATGTTATTGATTAATTACCGTCGCCGACCGCCGACCGCTAAATTCGACATTATCGGCTACAAACGGATATTTTTTGTTGCGGAATTTTTGTTATAATTTAATAATGAAAAACCGCAAGCGGGCAGACGCCGCTTTTTATATTATATGCTTTGCGTTATTCGCGATACTGTTCCGCGCAAAATCCGCGCTGCCCTTCGCGCCGGCGGCGGCAGGAATATTGGGCGCGGCGATATACGTCAAAAAGAACGCCGCGATACTGTCCGCGCTGTATGTCGCCGCAGCGTTTACCGCCGAAATATCCGTGCAATCCGCCGTAACGGCGGCGGGCGCGGCCTTTGTGTTTTTTTTCGCGGCGCAAATATTTATAAAATTAAACAAGCCGTTCTCTAAGACGGCGGCGTTGTTTTGCGTCTTTCTCGGCGGAACTCCGATTTTTTTGTTTGTAGGCCTGCCGGCGGAGGCGATATACGCGGCGGCGGCGATTGCCGTCTCCGTCGCCGCCGCCTGCGCCGCGCTCGCGGCTCTCGGCGCGGTGTATATCCGCAAGGCGGGAACGCTGTCGGCTCTGACCGTCGACGAAAAGGCGGCCTTTGTCATATACGCCGCGGCAGCGGCCTCGGGTCTGTATAGCGTCAACCTCGGCGGCTCTCCGCTGTTTTTTTTCTTTTCCGCGGGTATAATAATGACGGCATGCCTTTGCAACGCGCCGACGGGCGCGTTTATCGCGGCGGCGGTCTTTGGCGCGGGCGCGGCTCTGCAAGGCGGGGATATGCGGCCGCTGACGCTTTTGACCTGCCTTGCCGCCGCCTCCTCGGCGTTGCGGCCGCTGACAAAATACGCGGGCGCGGCGGCGATCGTCGGCTGTTATTTTTTGCTGACCATGACGCCGATCGGCGCGTTTCCACTCAACGCCGCCGACGCGGCGGCGGTTATCGCGGGAACGCTTGCTCCGCTGGCGTTTGACCGCAAGCTGTCGGCGGCGGTTCTTTCCGCGCTCGGCCGCGAATCGGACAAAAGCCGGCTGTCGGAACGCGGCATAGTCAACAATACGCGCATTATTATGACGCGCAAGCTGTCCGCCGTAGGCGCGGCTTTTTCCGAAACCTCGGTTCTTTTGAAGGGCTTAGCAACGGACAAGCAGTCCGAGACCGCGCGGCTCATGTTGTCGGAGCAATTTGGCGGCGCGGCAAAAATCTTTTATGATCTTTCAAAGGAGACCTCTGCGGGCTTGTCGTTTGACGACGACGCGGAAAGGCGCGTTTATCAAAGCCTTGCCGCCGAAAATATCGTCTGCCGCGCCGCCGCGGTATACGGCGCGGAGCAAAGCGCAAGGGTTCTCATAATTATAAACGAAAACGACGTTCAAAATCCGTCGCTGTCCAGAGCCGTCTCAAACGCCGTCGGACAAAGGCTGACCGTATCGTCGGCGGATATTCCCTATCGCGGATACGCGGCGATAGAATATCGGGCGGCAAACAAATTTGACATCGTCTACGGCGAGGCGCACGTTTCGCGCGGAGCGGTATCGGGCGACGTCAAATGCGCGCTCAAGATAGGCGGCGATAAATTTATCGCGGTCTTGAGCGACGGCATGGGACGCGGTCCGCGGGCAAAACGCGCGAGTGAAAACGCGGTAAATCTCGTCGAGAATTTTTATCGCGCGGGCTTATCCGGCCAAACCGCGCCGTCGCTGATAAACCGCGTGCTTTGCGACGTCTTTGACGACGTATTCGCAACCCTCGACATGTGCGTTATCGACCTCAAAAACGGCCTGACCGATTTTATCAAAATGGGCGCGGACGACGCATATGTCCTCGGACGCGACGGCGCGGAGGTCATAAAAAGCTCTGCTCTGCCCCTCGGCGCGGTCAAGGACGCGACCGCGACATTGATCGGAAAACAATTGCGCGCGGGCGATTTTGTAGTTCTCGTCAGCGACGGCGTCGCCGACGCCTTTCCCGAGGGCGGCTTAATTTCTCTCTTGAATTCGATAAAAACAAAAAATCCTCAAACACTGGCCGACGCGCTAATCAAGCAAGCCGTCTCCTACGGCGCAAACGACGATTCGTCCGCGCTCGTCATAAGGATATACGAAAAAAATTGATTCGGGACTTGTCTTAAAATTCAACCTTAAGACAAGCCCCCTCCGGTCAAACGCATGAAAATGCGTTTGAACTTAAAACAAATCCACTAAATCAGCATATATTTGTCGTCGGGATAATCGACTATTTTGCCGTCGTAATATTTTTTGATGGCAAGCAAGGCTTTTTGACAGCACAATATTCTCATCGTGTCTTTTTTGCGCCTTATCTCCTTAAACGAATAGCCGTGCGTGCCCGTTTTTGACACAATCAGCCACGCGTTCGCCCCGTAAAGCGCAAACCTTATCTCTCCTATGTCCTCCCACCTTAATTCAAGGACGGTTTTCCCCAAAATACTTCGCCTTATTCCGCTTTCGGTTATATCAAAGCCCGACAGCCAAAGCGGCATATAAAACGAACAGACCGCCGTCGGAAGGCCTATCAAGAGCATAAAAAGCAAAACCGTATCGGCGCGTCTCATCGCGCCGTAAAACCTCGGGAATAGGACGAATGCCCCGACGCCGCAAATTAAAAAGGCGATGATAAAGCTTATCACCGCGCTTATTAACGGAAAAATTGTCGTCGTTTTTTTTGACATTTAAAAACACCGTACTCCGCGCAAACGCGCGTTTAACTAAACATGACGCGACCGATATCCTTTACAAAAAACGATTTCGTCATATTTTTGGGCAAACCTCACCCTCACGGAATAAATCCGAGACAAAAAGGTTGACCTTATCTTTTCTTTTTCGCGTTCTTTTTTGCCGCTTTATCGGCCTTGAGACGCTCCTTGACGGCTTGTCTCAACGCTTTTTTGTCGGCGTAAGGATCGGGCGGCATAACCGGCTCCGGCGGCACGAAATTAGGATCGTAATCCGAGAAGAGATGCGGCGAATACGGCTCGGGAACCGGCCGAACCTCTTTGTGAGGGTGTATAACGGGTTTTGTTTCTTTGTAAGGCAAAATAGTCGGCCTCCTTTCCGTATATGGCGCTACCGACGGCACGGCATACCCCGACTGAGCGGGTTTTATGTAACGTCTGGTGCTCTCATTCTTTATTTTTTCGAGTTTTTCTTCCTTGCTCAAAGGCGGAGAAAGTTCGGGTTTTTTATTGGCAAAAGGCGTAACAGACGGCCTCCTGTCCTCAAACGGCGAGATGATCGGTCTTGTGTCGTTAAAAGGTGTGACAGTCGGCCTTTTGTCGATAAAAGGCGAAACTGACGGTCTCCTCTCCGTGTAAGGAGCAACCGAAGGTCTTCTCTCGGTATAAGGCGCAATCGGAGGCGCGCCGTAACCGGCGGGCATCGGTTTATTGTATATAAAACCGCGCCTCGTTACTGCTTCTTGTGGGCTTATTTTACTCTCGGACATGAATAGTCCCTCCCTTAGCGGAATTTTATTTTTTAGTTTCAATCCGACCGGAGCCGGATATCCTTGACGTTGATATTATGCTTCTACCTCAATCCAAAGCGTATTTCCTTTACGTTATATACCCATCTCTCCGTATTGGTATTGTCGGGATCAAAAATTATAAAGCTCTTTGAGAGAGCGTTTTCCGGTATGACGTTTCCGTATACGTCGTTGAGCTTGCCGTTTTTGCCTACCCTAAAGACGGCCACCATTATATGCTCGGTTCTCGGATAGTCGTATTCGACCTCCTTAGCGATTCCGTTTTCGTCCTCGCCTACGACTATAAAATAGTCAAAGCCCTCGCCGAATTTAGACGTGCTCGGGTCGATAAGCTCCGACAGCCCGTAGCCCCGCCAGCTTTTGTTTTCGTCGGCTTTTGCCGTTATATCCTCTATCTGAAACCGCTTGGTGTCTCTCGATTTGACATAATAGATTTTGTCGGGCTTATCGAGGTGATAAACGGATATGCTGAAGTCGCCGTGCGTCGGATAGTATTTTTTGTCGGCGTAAGCCGTTATCGCGTATATCAAAACTATCGGAATGAGCAGCAAGCACACTATTTTTAACAGCAGCCTCGAAAAAGGCGTATAGTATGTTTTTTTGTCGTTCGCGATATTCGGCTGAGACGCGCCCTTTACCATATTATAAATTTCGGCGTCTTGACCGGCGTCGGAAAGCTGAGGAGGAATGTGCATCATCTGAGGATTTTGAGCCGCCGCGTTGACTTGCTCGGCTCTCGCGCGTTTTCTATTCATTTACACATTTTCCGCCTTTTAAATCGGGCGGTATCCCTTATTTGATATTTGATTTTGGCGGTCGATTCCGCTTTAGGAATCTTCTTGCTTAGTTATTATACCACAAAAAAACCCGCTTGTACAGTACCCTTTGAAAAGTTTTTTAATTTTTTTTAACTTTTTTACTGTTTTTTTTGGCAAAACGCAAAAAAGCACCTCAAAAAAAGCGCGTTCGGCAAAAATTTATGATATAATCTTATCGTCAAAAAAATACTTAATCAAAAAGGAGTAAGATAAAAATGTTTGTTCCCTTCATTGTTTTTGCTTCGAGCGCAGTCGTTCTCGCCGTGCTTTTTGCCCTTTATAATTTTTTTAAAGTCAAAAAGCTAAAAAGCGGAACCGAAAAAATGACGGAAATAGCCGGAGCTATAAGCGAGGGCGCGGCGGCGTTCATCGCTCACGAATACAAAATAATAGCCATAGCCGCCGCCGGCGTCGCCGTCCTTCTCGGCGTCGTACTCGACGTCTACAGCGCGGTAGCCTTTGTCATAGGCACGACGCTGTCGGGAGCGGCGGGCTTAGTCGGCATGAAAATAGCCACTATCGCCAACGTCCGCGTCGCCAACACGGCGCGCGAGCAAAAGAGCCTCGGCAAGACTCTCAAGGTCGCCTTTCGCGGAGGAAGCGTCATGGGTCTTTGCGTGGGCGGCTTCGCCATATTCGGGCTGCTGCTGTGCTTTTTGATATTCGGCTTCGGCTTTAAGCTTTTGGATACGGCGAACATCACGGTCATGCCCAACGGCTTGTTTGACCTGACCTACATACCCTTTACCATGGTCGTGTCGTGCTACGCCTTAGGCTGTTCGATGGTCGCGCTCTTTAACCGCATAGGCGGCGGCATCTACACCAAGGCCGCCGACATGGGCGCGGATCTCGTCGGAAAAACCGAGGAGCACATTCCGGAGGACGACCCTCGCAACCCGGCGACAATTGCCGACAACGTCGGCGACAACGTCGGCGACGTGGCCGGCCTCGGCAGCGATCTTTTGGAGAGCTACGTCGGCGCGATAATAGCCGCCGTCGTTCTCGCCGCCTATACCTCGTTTACCGCGATAGCCGGCTCTATACCTCCCGAGCTTCTCCAAAGGCTTATGCTGTTCCCCGTCACCTTTGCGGGGCTGGGCATGATTGCTTGCGTCATAGGCATAGCGTTCGTAATATTCAAAAAGCCGGGCGACAAGCCGCATACCGAATTGAACATCGCGCTTTGGACGTCGGCGGCGCTCATAGTCGTCGGAGGCGGCGTTTTGAGCTATCTATTCTTTAAAGACCAAAACATAGACAGTCCGGCGGTTAAGGCGGCCTTAAATTTCACGGCCGGCCCTCTCTCGCCGTGGATAGGCGCGGTCATCGGAATAGTCTGCGGAATAGTCATCGGACTTCTCGCCGAATACTACACGAGCGCGGACTATAAGCCGACGCAAAACCTTGCAAAAATTACCTCGGAGGGCACGGCTCTGACCATAACCAAAGGCCTCGCTCTCGGCATGAAAAGTTGCTTTTTTCCGGTCATCGTGCTTGCGGCCTCCGTCATAGGCGCGTATTCCGTCGCGGGAGTATACGGCGTGACCATGGCGGCGGTCGGTATGCTGTCGTTCGTCGCGGCGACGGTTTCGGTCGACACTTACGGGCCTATAGCCGACAACGCGGGCGGCATAAGCGAAATGAGCGGGCTTGACCCCGAGGTCAGAAAGATTACCGATAAGCTCGATTCCGTCGGCAACACCACCGCGGCCATCGGCAAGGGCTTTGCCATAGGGAGCGGCGCGCTCGCGGCCTTGAGCCTCTTGATATCCTTTATTCACAGCCAAATAAAGGACGGCGGCACGGGTCACACCAACGGTCTCGACATCATCAATTATATGACGCTTGCGGGAGCCTTTATCGGAGGTGCGCTTCCGTTTTTCTTTTCGGGAATGCTGACCGACGCCGTAGCCAAAAGCGCGCGCAAAATGGTCAAGGAGGTTCGCCGTCAATTCAAGGAAATGCCGGGAATTTTGACGGGCGAGCAACGCCCCGACTATAAGCAATGCATAAAAATCTCTGCAGCCGGCGCGATAAGCGAAATGAAGCTGCCGGTGCTGCTTGCCATAGGCGTGCCTATTCTCGGCGGCTTTGCTCTCGGCGCGGACTTTGTCGGCGGAATTCTAATCGGCGCGACAATCACGGCCATCATGCTCGCCATATTTACCGCAAACGCCGGCGGCGCGTGGGACAACGCAAAAAAAGCCGTCGAGCAAGGTCTTATAGAGGGCGCGGGCAAGGGCTCGCCCGAGCACGACGCCGCCGTCGTCGGCGACACCGTCGGAGACCCGCTCAAAGACACCGTCGGCCCGTCTCTCGACATTCTCATAAAGATTATGGCGACCGTCTCGCTTATCGGCGTCTCAATATTCGGCGAAAACAACCTCATCGAGTTGATAAAATCGCTTATAGGCTAACGTAATGATTTTCGGCGCAATTACCCTTATCGGGCATATTGCGCAACGAATAAAACAGCTATCTCAAGCTTTGCATGACGCCGCCCCTACCGGGCATATTGCACAACGAATAAAACAACTATCTCAAAATAATTTTTTGCGGCAAAGGGTTTGCTCAAAGCAAGCCGAACGCCTTTTGCCGCAAAAAAATTGTTTTGCTTAAATCCCCAAAAAAATAATAGTCAAAAAAATTTGACAACCCGCGCCTTTTGTGTTAAAATCATTAGGCTGAAGTCTTTTAATCGGGTTATCACTGTCTTTAATCGGGTTATCCGATTATCGCCTTTTAATTAAATTGTCACGGAGAAGTACCCAAGAGGTCGAAGGGGCTCCCCTGCTAAGGGAGTAGGAGGTTAATAGCCTCGCCCGGGTTCAAATCCCGGCTTCTCCGCCAAGACACACCAAATAAGAACCCTTGCAAATATATTTTCAAGAACGGCTTATTCGGTATCATAATACGCCGATAAGGCAAAAAAAAGAGGGTAAAACATTTATTTTTTTACTCTCTTTTTATTTGTATTGCTTATTATCACGCAAAGCTTTTGCATTTAATTGCAAAATTATTCAAACTTTAACAACTTTTCTAAATTATCCAAAGGCGTATTTATAATTT